>JAVVER010000018.1:0-37793 GCA_032251145.1 Vicingaceae bacterium
CAGGTGCTGATTTATCAACTCATGCAAACGTAACTAATTTAAGCGTACAAAGTGTTTCTATTTCAGCTTCTAACCCAATTCCTTCTGGTTTAGCAGCAGGAAACGCTCCTACAGACCCATGGTACACTAATGTAACTTACAAAGGTGCTTTTGAACCAGGAGGTGCTAACTGGGCTAAGGGTTGGACATTAACTTTCCCATAATACAATTTAAAAAAAGTACTTAAAAAAAGACCTTTCCATCTATGATGAAAAGGTCTTTTTATATTATAATTACAATTCAAATTTTCATTTAATAATACGTATCAATCTTTATCAGCTATAAAATAATACTCTGTATTATCGTTAAACATTTTACAAAACTGTTCGTTGGTTAAAGAAGGTTTTTGTGCTATCCAATCGTTTAACGTAAACACTTTTAAGCCAATTTCGTTGGTAAGAAAAGCGTAAATATCTTTAGCTTTAGTGTTGTAATACTCTGTGGCTCCTAGTCCACATTCAAACAAAATGGTTGGTTGGTTTTTAAGGAGCAATTCCTTACCCCCTTGCATTACATCAAACTCACCGCCTTCTACATCAATTTTAATAAAATGGATAGGAACATCTGTTGGAATAACATCATCTAAACGTTTTACTTCTACATCAATTTTTTCGATAACGGGGTTATCAATAGCATATTTCCGTTTGTTTATTCCGCTATATGCCGGAGCATTTTTTACATAATGAAAAGTAGTTTGTTTGTTTTCGGTTGACAAAGCATAGGGATAAATTTGAGCTTCATTCCCATACTTTTCTATTAATAGTGTATAAAAATTTGGGATAGGCTCAAAGGCAAAATGTTTTCCTTTTGGAGCGTGTTTTATTAATTCGCATAATATTTCGCCTTTGTGGCAGCCGATATCAATCGTGTTGGAATTAGGTAAAATTACTTTTTTGATGATTTTTTTGGTCAAGCGGTCGTAATGCAAGTTTTTGGTAACATCCAAATGAAAAAAATTGAGCAATTTGCGTATTACATCTTTGACCATGAAAAGCGTAAAAATTTATTCAAAAAACGAACAAAGATAAACTAAATTGCATAAAAAAATAGGTCTTTTTTAACGATTGCTTGCATTGGTTTTTATTTGTACTAACAACACTTTAGTTTTAGGATGATTAGCTAGTTCTAACCTGTGCCAATGTTCTTTAATTTTTGAGGAAAATTTGGTTTCATTTTCTGTTAACCACAATAATTTTTGTTGTTCGGGAAAGTGCTGATTTAAGATCTCAAAATCATGGTAAGAAGAAGAAACATAACTCAATTCAGGAAAAATATTGGCTTTTATTTGACTTATAGTTTCATTTAAATTTTCTTCGGATAATTGATATAATCCTGGCCAATGCAAGTAATAGCTTGTTTGAAAACCACTTTTAGCAAATAGTTCCAACAATTCAGTTTGTGTTGCTTCTACAATAAATTGTTTTTTTGAAACATTTAGTTCAGCACATAAAAAGTCTAATCTTTCTAATGCTTGTGAAGTATTCTCTGGAGATAAATTTTTGAAATCGAGCCAAAAGTTTAGGTCACTTTCCGTGTTTGATTTTAAATATTCCAACAATTTTAACCCTATTGATTCAGCAGGAGGATGGTTAACATCAAAAACGTTAAGTGCTGAATTAAAAACTACATCTAATTCAACTCCAGAAAATGTAGCGTTAACTTCTTGGAGTTTTTCAATGCTGTTTACTCTGTGTACCCAAATTTTTTCAGCATGTAATTGGGTTAGAAAAAAATCGGTAGTAACTCCTTTGTAAGCAATTATAAAAAATGTTGCTAAAACAACGCCTAACGTCAATATTTTCTTAAAAAGAGGTTGCATTTACGGAGTAGGTTTTATTTCAGTATCAAAATCAATGTGCTGTTTTACAATTCTTTTTTTAGCTTGAAAAGCTGGACTAAAAATGCTATTCTCGTTTTGCATTCCTTCAAATGTAATGTTTAGTATATCGGCAACACTGTAAATAAAATCATCTGTCATGTATTTTCTATCTGTAAAGCTCTTGTATTTTTCTAATTCATTTTTGTTGTTACTCCAAAAAACAAAAGGAATTTCAAACATAGGGTAGCTGCCAATAGATTCGCTATGCCCATTAAAATCTACCGTTTGGTAAACATCTTCACCATGATCGGAAAAATAGATGAATTGCTGTTTCTCGTTAGTAGTAGCGTGTTTTTTTAATGAAGAAATAATTTCACTAATAACAAAATCATTGTACAAAACAGCATTATCGTATTGGTTAATAGCATCAAAAGCTTGTTGTGAACCAAAAGGAGTGGAAGGCGTGTCTTTAAACTGATTAAAACTTTTTGGATAGCGGTTTTTATATTGCGTATGTGTTCCCAAAAGGTGAACAAAAATTACTTTTTTAGCATTTTTATCGTTTAGGGCTTTTGTTACAATTGGCAACACCCTCTCGTCTAGTGAGTGTAATTCTTTTTCACCACCTAAATTAGTATAGTAAGTGTAATCAGCAGCTTTTGCAAGTAAGGTTATCATGGTTTCATTCATCCCTACCGGAATTTGGTTAGAAATCCAATAGGTTTTATAGCCAGCAGCTTTAACCAACTGAATAATACTTCCTAATTCTTTAGCATTTGGATTGTTGGAGGTTCCAAAAGTGAGTACTTTTTCTAAAGCAGGAATGGTGTGTGTATGCGGACTAATCACATCATTAAAAACTACCAGTTCATCATTAATTTTTGCATGGTTTGGTGTTGTATTTCTATGATAACCATAAATTCCTAAATGATGTTTGGTAGTAGATTCTCCTATGGTAATGATTAATGTTTCTTTCTGGGCACTTTTATTTTTTTGAACTGTTTTTAAGTAGGAGCTTTTTTCTGAACCACTGAAAAAAGCTTTGTATTTTTCTACTTCTTTTTGATATTTTTCATATCCGCTGAAAAGCTGAAAAGCCGCATGGTATTTATGATGGTTGGATTTAAGATAGACGGCTGTTCCTAAAAATAAAACTACAAAACCCATTAACCATTTTTTCCATGCCGTATGTTGTGTTTTGAGCCAAAGCGATTCTATAAAAATTACTAAGGTTTTTATGTCTTCAAAAATAGCTTTAAAAGCACTTTTAAACGTGTATTGTTGAATGGCTTTTTTTACACCAATAAGAATAAAAACTGAAGGAATACAAAAAACTAAGGATAGTAGAAAAACATTTAGCGTAAAATATTCATAGAGGTATTCTTTGGTTTCAGAAAAATTGGTTTCTAATAAAATAAAAGCGGTAGAAGTGGTTATTCGTTCTTTGTAGATAGTTACATAAGCTGCTTCGAAAAAAGCTAGCAAAAGTGTGGTTATGTATATAAACCGAACATAAAATGTACTGAGTTTTTTATTTGTAAAAAAATAAGCTCCAAAGTAAAGCAGTAGGTGTAAAAAAATAATTCTTTCGGGAGTAAACGATTTATCTGTATTGGATGTAACAACTATTGATAAAACAATAATAGGATACAAAAGAAACAAGTAACTGTATTTAATTAAATGACGGGTAAATGACATTTGTTGTTTTTTAATCAATGCGGGGTTATAATTAATTTTTGAGAAGTTACCAGCTTAGTATTTTCAAAAAACTGAATACTGTATATTCCCGATGATAAGTTGCTGAGGTTAATAGTTATTATATCCTGATTAGATAGAGAGCTTTCATAAACCAACTGACCAAAAATAGAGAAAATCATTACTTTGTTTGCCTTAGAATTAGAAACATCCATATTCACAACTGATGAAGCAGGATTGGGGAAAATTAAAATATTTTCTTCAGAGGAAGGTTTCCAAGAAGTTAAATCATCTATTTTCACAGGCATAAAATCATTTATAGTATCAACTGTAAACTGATGGTTAGGAACAATGGTGTCGATTTCAATTATCATTACGTCTTCTAACCCATTGCCATAACTTTGGGTAAACCCAGCAATTTTTAACGCTTCGTTAGGTTCTAACAAAATGCTTTTGCTTTCTTCTTCTTTAGTACCGCCAAAAGTGGAGGCACTAAAGCCCCAACCACCTACTGAAGTTACTAAAAACACTAAAGCATCTTTGCCACCGTTACCGGCAGCAGTTGTAAGTCCGGTACTAATAAAATTACCATTAGCTAATTCCACCAAATCATAAATTACTTCCTCACCAGGCTGACCAAAATAATTTCCCCAAATAGCATTACCGCTACTGTCGGTTCTAATCATGTAAAAATCTTTATCGTTATTAGGTGTAAAACTAGTGGTTACTCCTCCTAAAACATAATTTCCATTAGCAGTTTCTATAACTGCATTGCCCTCTTCATAACCCGAAGGACCAAAAGCAACATCCCAAATTAAATTGCCTGTAACATTTAGTTTTATCAAATACATTTGAACAGAATCGGTTGTGGTAGTAGTCATTCCTACCACTACAATACTACTGTCAGCAGTTTCCATAATGCTATTGCCTCTGTCAGCCAATGTTCCACCAATGGTTTTAGTCCAAAGCGTATCTCCTAACAAGTTTGTTTTAACGATATATACATCCGATTCTCCGTTAGTGTTGTTGTAGGTTTCTCCACAAAAAGCAAAGCCACTATCAGCAGTTTGAATAACATCATAAGCTAAATCCCAATCGTTTCCACCATAGCTTTTTTGCCATTGTACCACACCCAAACTGTCTGTTTTTATTAATCGAGCATTATAATCGCCATTTACACTAAAACTATTAGTAGTTGATGCTATGATAAATCCTTTATCAAAAGTTTCTTTAACCGCATAGCCCCAATCGTTATTATTTCCGCCTATTGCCCAGCTCCAAACCACATTAATTTGAGAATCTAATTTTAACAAATATACATCTGTATTTCCTGAAGTGTTGCTGGTAGTAGAACCAACCACCACATAGCCTCCATCAGCGGTAGTAACTATTTCTTCTGCTTTGTCTATACCTGCTCCGCCAATAGTATATAAATGAGCAAGCGTATCTTTTTGAGATAGCCCGAACAAGGGTAGGAGTAAAAATAATATGTTAATTAGTTTGTACATTTTTATATTTAACTTATACCAAAGGTAATTAAAAAAGTGCTTTAATACCTATAAAACCACTATTAACAAATGTTGATTTTGGTACAACATAAGCGTTTAAGTTATTGGTTCCTAAGTATAGTTGAACTTTGTTTTTAATGTTTACAGCCGCAGAAAGTCCAATATTTAGTTTCCCATAACCACCATAAGAAACATGTAATTGACTTAAAAAGTTGGAAGAAAAATAATAGGTGGTATTGGTATAAATATAAGGAAAATAGTTGGCTAACAACCTATTAAAAACTCCTACTTCTGCTTTCCACTTTTGATTAAACGTTTTGGTGTAGCTTATGTTAATTGTTGTCGGTAAAGCAATTCCATAACTACCTTGTTTTTTGGAGGTGTAGATATTATCTAACAAAGAATCTTGAGAAATACTGTTGGTAATAGAATCATTAATATCAAAAATAGAGTTGACCTCAATTCCATCGTAATGAAAGGTTTTATCTGCTTTATATTCTAATGCTTTTTTAGACATTCTGATAAAACCAATATCATTAATTTCTACATGGAATTTATCTCCATTTTTTAATGCAAAATCTTTATAAATTTGTGTAGAAATTCCAAATCCATTAAATGCTGAAATATTGTTTTTTGATGTGTCTGTTTGGTTAAAAGCATAATTTAAGGTTAAGTCGATATGTTTTCCATCTGTTTCAGTAAACAAACTACCTTTAGGAATAGTTAATGCAACATGTTCTTGAGCTTTTATAATGCCTACATTAAAGCCTTCAGATAAAATTACTCCATGTTTTTGAGTGATGGCATTGATGCCAAAATAAACTTTTTGATAAGCAAAATAATTCATATTGGTTCCTGAAAGTATGGCTTCCTCGCCTGCAAATTGTTTGTTTCCATCAAATGCAAGCTGAAATAAATCATCTGTAAAAACCGCATCAATATGTTCGGTATGACTAACTCCAAAGGTTAATGCCATATTTGTTTTTTTGAAAAGTGTATCGATTGGAATAATAGCATTTACATTAAAAGTTAAATCTCCTCCCAGCCTATTGTTATCTGTATTGAGTTTATTATAGGCATTGTCTTTCATAGTTCTATCTATTCTTCCTCCGTAAATAAACTTATTCATAAAATCATTATTCATTACCGATGATCCATAAACAAAACCTGCTTCAGAACTAAAAGAAAGGCGTTGTATAGAATCTTGAAAATAGCGGGTATTATATTGAGCTTGGGAACTCTCAAAAAACAATATTGTGGTTATTATTAGGATTAAAAACCGCATCATATTATTTAGCATTTACGGTATATGAAAAATCTCCAACCACTTTTAAATCCAACTCATAACCCTCGTAAATTTTAATAAATTGTGGCTGACCTAAGGTTGTAAAACTTACGTTGATTTTAATGTTTTCAGTATTGTATAAATGAGTAATATCTTGCTCGGAAAGCTGAAAAACAACTTTAGAAGATTTTTTGGTTGTAGCTCTTAAATTACTGTTTAAAGGAGCAGCTAATATATTTCCTGATGGGTTTATGGCAACTAACTGATTGTTGGAAGCATCTAATAAACTAAGTGAAATAGTTGCATCAAAAGGAAAGCCATTTTCGGCATAGAGAATTAAATCTCCATCAATAATGTTTCCTTTATTTTCATCACTTAAATTAATTTTGGTTGTATCAGTAAGGGTAAGTTGGTTAGCAATTAAAGACAAAGGAAATTCTACATTTAAGTTGGTTTTTAAAGGATGTTTTTTGAAAACAAAGTCATTGTTTCCAGAGATATTACCAAGCGGATTGATGTGTAATGAAATATCATAAACCAATTCGTTGGGAAAAAGTTCTATCATTTGATCTATATTGGAGTTTGCGGTGGTAATAGCAGTTGTATGCGTGGTGTAATTTACTTCTGGAATACTAAAAGTTCGTTGAGCTCTATTAATGTTTATGGCATTTCCAATAATAGTATGATTTAAAGCACTATTAGTAGAAGTGTTGGTATTAACTGCTTCTAACTGGTTAATGGTTAATCGGGCATCTACTCCAATACCATTTTCAAAAGTGAGATTTACATTCACTTGATCTAAATCTAAGGTTCCTCCAGTTATTCTATTAAACACATCAAAAGTGGTACTTTCAGGTCCAAAACGAAATTGTTGATTTCCAAAATATCCTCTTACAAAAGCAGGAACAACATCAACTAATTTATTGGTAATGGCTATTTCTTGTCCGGCACTAACTAATACAGATTGTGTTGCATTGGTATCAACTACCGCAATAGCTCTAGTAACAAAAGTGTTTACTTTATTATTATTTATTCCAGTAAGATTAAGTTCGTAATCGCTAATATCAATTCGAGTAGTAAAATAACCAGGCTGAGAACCATTTCCAGCAGGAATTAATTCTGTTAGCACTAAGGTATCTCCGTTTTTAGTGGCTGTTGGTATCGTGTAAGTAACGATAATTTGTTCTTGAATTTCGCTCCAAATTTCAATATCAATAAAACCAGATTCTATTAATGCATAATTCAGTTGAACATTATTGGTAACATTAAGTGTAACTTCTCTATCTACACTATAAAAAGCATCTCCAGGAGCTGCCAATACAGACAATGACATAGGAAAAACTTCATTAATGGTAGTATCAGGAATTCTAAATAAAGAATCCATATCCACATCAAAAATAGAAGTTTCATATACTACTTTTAAAGAAGTGTCAGGGTTGGTTTGCAGCACAGAATCTGGGAGTAAATCTCCAATATTGAGTGTAGTTTTAACCAAAGGGGCTAATAAATCAACATCCCATTCAGGTTGTTCAAAATCTTTTCTGCATGAAAACAACGCTAAAATAATTGCTAAAAAAAGTACTATTTTAATGTTGTTTTTTTGCATCATTTAAAAATTATTTACTGCTTTATAAACTTACCTACAATTGTATTATTGCTTTTATCGGTAATCTTATAAATAAAGTTTCCTGATGGTAGATTTTCCGTATCGACAGAAGTTATTGAACTATTTATAATTTTAGTAGTTAGTAAAGCTCCAAAAATGTTATAAATTTCTATTGTTCCTTCGGTTAAATTGGTTTTAAAATGGATGATATTATTTGTAGGGTTTGGATAAGCACTTACAGCTATACTAGTTTTATGATTTAATGATGAGATGTTGGTTATTGTTACATTTCTACAAGAACTAGTATCAACACAACCATTTTGAGAGACTACAACAGCAAAATTCCCTGTAAAAGACGGGGAATAAAAATTACTGGTTTCTCCAGAAATTGGGGTAAAAAGTTCACAATTATACCATTGGTAAGTAGCTCCTAAGTGGTTAGAAAATAAAGTATCATTGCTTACGGTAACAGAAGTATCAATTACAGTTATTGTTAAATTAATAGTCATAATACTATCGCAACTGGTAGCAATTGAAGGAACAGTATCTAAGTAAGTTCCTGTTTGGTAATACATTTTTCCAGCAATGTAAACGGTATCTCCTTCGCATCCCAAAATATTTATTGTAGAGTCAACAGGTTGAATTATAGTAAGTATAGTAGTAACCAAGCTGTCAGTATTATTGATGTTTGTTAAGGTATCTACATAAGTTCCACTTGTTCCGTAAGTATTTGTCCCAACAGTTACGCTATCGCCTAAACACTCAGAAAGTATTTGAGTTGTCCCAACACCTAAGAAAGCAAAAGTATAAATAGAGCCATTGCTTACAGCGTTATTCGATTGCGCATTTCCAGCGTTGTTAGCTGTACAAGCTCCATTAATAGTAGATGGCACATCGTTCCATTCTGTTCCAGTCCATTCGGCAAGGGATAAAATACTACAAGTAGTAATTCCGCTTAAAGCAGCATCTTCCCAATGAAGTGTTACCTGAACATTATCGGTAGTATTAAATTTATTCAATTCCCAATATTCTGTATTACTTACGTTTGAAATGGGAGCATTAACAGGAGTAAGCGAGCTGTAAGGTGCATCAAAATATTCAGCTACAAATTCGCTATTTATATTTGTTGGAGCAGATATTACCAACCTTCTCCAAAGCGTATCTTTACCAATAGGGTAAATAAATGCATCATTTCCAACCTTTTTAAACGGTCCCTCAACAAAGCTAGTGTTATTTCCTAAAGTTGAGGTAGCATTATCTATTAATGTAATTAAATTGGTTGATGAGCTAATAAGTTTTCCATTAGTAAGCGTTAAACTGTTGTTTACCTGAATGTTTTGATTTAAGGTAATTCCTGTGGAGGAATGATTAATTACTAAATTATAAAAAGTAGTTGTTGACGCACCTGAAATTTGTTGAGCTGAAGTTCCGGTAAAGTTTACTGTGTTAGCATTATGAGTAAAAGTACCGTTATTAGTGAAGTTGCCTTTAACACTTATGTTAGTTGGAGCAACATGGTTTAAAGCAAAAGTAGGATTGATAGTTAAACCATGAAAATCGTAAACCCCTGAACCTTGTAATGTGGTGTTATTGTTAAAAGTTATGGTAGAAAAAACACCTCTAAAAGCTCCATTATTATTCCAAGTTGTAGGGGTGTTGATAGAAAAAGTAGAAGCTCCAATTTGAGTAATGGTATCGGTAATTTGTATGGTTTCTATTAAGCTTCCATTAAATTGTACATTGGCAATGCCTGTAATTAATAGAAACATATTTACGGTACTACCTGCCATGTTAATAATATCTCCGTTAATAGTTGCATTTCCTGATAATAAACGCATCATAGGCGTTCCGCTACCGGGAGCAGCTCCAAACCAAAAAATATCTCCTGTTGTAAAACTACCTCCATCCATAAAAAAAGTAGGGGTATAGTTGCCCACTTCATTTTCAAATTCAGTTTCGATACCAACAGTAACAGTGCCGTTAATTAATTGAAATAAACTCGATTGATTAGCATTTCCATCTGCAATAGCAAGGGTTTCAGTAATAGAGATAATTCCTCCTGTTACGATACATTGAGCTCCTAACTCAACAATAAATCGTTGTCCCACGTTAATATTTCCTCCAGTAATACTAATGGTAGTATTATCACCAGCTATAAATCGTTGGTCAACATTTAATGTTCCACCAGAAATAGTTACTGCAGCACTTAAATCAACGATTAATCTGCCGCTATTTCCTGGCCCAACATTTACAGTTCCTGATTGAATGGTTAAAGAAGAATTGGCATCTAAAATTTCTACATCTTCAGTGGTAGTTAAATTAGCTTGAACGTTAAGTTGTCCGCCATTTTGAATAGTAATATCATTTGGAGTAAATACAGAGTTTATAGCAATGGTTGGAGTTGCAGCATTTCCCGTATAATTTACTGGGTCTATAACTATACTTGCTCCATTTAGAGGCCAGTTCGACCAGTTAGCAGAATTATTCCAATCAGCATCTACATTTCCTGTCCAGTTTTGACTAAAAAGCGCTGTAGAAATTAATAAAATTAAGGTAGTTGTAAAAATTTTCATTATAAATAGTTATGATTTTAATGTTGCGAAGTTACAATATTTTTAATTAGCTGTTTTTGTTGAAATAAAAACTATTCGCCTGAGCTAGTGATGTAACCACCAGGTCATTTATACAAAGATGTGGAGGAAGGGTTGCCGCAAAATAAATTAATGAAGCAATATCTTCGGCTGTCATAGGTTGATAGCCTTTGTAAACATTTTTGGCTTTTTCTTTATCCCCATGGAAACGAACTTCTGAAAATTCTGTTTCGGCAGCTCCAGGACAAATTTGTGTTACTTTAATTCCATGCTGCAATAAATCTATACGCATGCTTTTAGATATAGCATCAACAGCATGCTTAGTAGCACAATAAACATTGCCGTTTAAATAAACTTCTTTCCCCGCTGTTGAACCAATGTTAATGATATGTCCGGATTTATTAGCTATCATTAATGGCATAATTGCTTTAGAAAGATATAACAATCCCTTTACATTGGTATCTATCATTTTTTCCCAATCATCAATCACACCATCTTGAATTAGTCCAAAACCACTAGCCAAACCTGCGTTATTTACCAACACATCAATATTTTTCCATGATTCAGTTAAAGAAGATATGGCTTTTTCAACTGCTTTTTGGTCTCTAATATCAAAACAAAGTGGTAACACTTCAACACTATATTGCTCCGATAAATCTTTGGCAATCTTTTGAAGTCTATCTTCTCTTCTTCCTGTTAGTATTAAATTGTAATTATTTTTTGCAAAAATTTCGGCTGTAGCCTTACCAAAACCACTTGTTGCTCCCGATATGAGTACTATTTTTTTTGTCATAATATTATCAAATTGAAAGTGGCAAAGGTAATAAGCTTAACGTTTATAAAGTAGAAAGTTTAAGGTTAGATTGTTTCTAAATTCCAAAAAATAATTTAAAATATAATTTTAATATTTGCTGTGTAACAAAATAATGTTAGTTTTGTCGCTTGAAATTCTTATGAAGACACAATTAAATATCGCTAACAGTTATGTTTTTTCTCCAACCTATTGGGGACGAATGTGTCATTGTATGCCTATTATTTCAAATATCCATCCCTGGACAATTAATAGGTAATACCACATTGCTTTAGAGCAAAAAATAACAATCAATTTTTATTTTTTTATTTACACGGTCGGTTTTCGACCAAAAATTATATTCGTTATGTCGTTAATAACAGACACTATATTAGAAAAGTTAAATAGCTTAATAGTTGTAGTAAATCAATCAGGAAGTGTGGAATATGTTAGTCCATCAGCAAAAAGAATTTTAGGTTTTGAACCTACACAATTATTAGGAGAAGGCTGGTGGAATTTAACCCGTGATGATGCGGAAGAAAGATTGAGCATTAAATCATTGGCACTAAAACAACTTCAACAAGAATCTTTAATAGAAACGATTCCTTATGAACGTTTGCTAAAAACGGCAACAGGCGGAGATTGCTGGGTACTATGGAATATTTCTAAAAGTAATGATAATAAATTGGTTGGAATAGGACACAACATTACAGACAGAAAAAAAGCAGAACAGGAATTGCTCGAAAAAAATGTTGAATTATTGCAACACAATAAAGACATGTTGGATAGTATTCAATATGCCGGAAGAATTCAAGAAGCGATATTACCTGATGTGCAAAAAATAAAAAACACTTTTCAGGATGCTTTTGTTTTATACCAACCAAAAGATGTAGTGAGTGGCGATTATTATTTTTTTTATCAAAAAGAAAATAAAGCTATAGTGGTGGCAGTAGATTGTACCGGACACGGAGTTCCTGGGGCATTAATGAGTTTTATTGCCAATGGAATTTTAAAAGAAGTAATCATTAAAAAAGGATTGGAAGACCCTGCGGAAATTTTATATGCGTTAGATGAAGAATTGTTTTTGGCTTTAAATAAAAACTCACAAAATGCTGTAACAAACGATGGAATGGACGTTTCTATAGGCGTTTATGATTTTGCAGAACAAACCTTTTCATACTCAGGAGCTTTTCGTCCGTTGTTGTTGGTGAGAGAAGGAAATATAATTGAGTTGGAAGCCAATCGCTACCCAATCGGTTTTTATGCTGATGTAGAAAAGAAGTTTGTTACTCAAACCATATCTATGCAGCAAAATGATGTTTTTTATTATTTTACAGATGGTTATTGCGATCAGTTTGGAGGCGAGCGAAAGAAAAAATTTAACAGAAAGCAATTTAAAGAGCTGTTGTTGGCTGCTCAAACAATGGAAATGGAAGAACAAGAAGCTTATTTACAATATGTGTTGCTCAACTGGAGACAAGAAGAACCTCAGGTGGACGATATTTTAGTGATGGGAATTAAGGTTTAAAACATAATCGTTATGTATAACAAAAAATGAGTTAATTTTACCGCATGATGAAAGAGGAACATTTAATTTTCGGAATCCACCCTGTTATTGAAGCAATCAATTCAGGAAAGGAAATAGATAAGCTTTATATTCAACAAGATATAAAAGGATCAGGAATAACAGAATTGCGTAAAGCTATTAAACAACATAATGTTCCTTTTTCTCATGTGCCTATTTTTAAACTAAATAAGCACGTAAAAGGCAATCATCAAGGTGTAATTGCTTTTATTTCGCCCATTCCATTTTGTGATATAGAACAATTAGTACCTACTTTTTTTGAGAATGGGAAAACACCTTTAATCTTAATTTTGGATAGAATAACTGATGTAAGAAATTTAGGTGCTATTGCCAGAACGGCACATTGTGTTGGCGTTGATGCCATTGTAATTCCTAAAAGAGAATCGGCACAAATTAATGCTGATGCCATGAAAACCTCAGCTGGAGCTTTAAATTACATTCCTGTTTGTAAGGTAGATAACTTAACAGATACGGTGTTGTTTTTGCAAGCAAGCGGATTACAAGTGGTAGCATGTACCGAAAAAACCAATGATACCATTTATAACATTGATTTTACAGGACCATCAGCAATAATAATGGGCAATGAAGAAACCGGAATTGCCAACCAATTGCTAAAAGCTGCTGATGCTAAAGCTAAAATTCCTATGGTAAATGAAATAGCTTCGTTAAATGTTTCTGTAGCTGCTGCGGTAATTATGTACGAGGCATTAAAACAGAGAACTTAAAGCACCTCTTTTTCCACATAATAATAAATAAACACGCCATTTTTTAGCATGTAATCTCTGTTATTTATCGTAATAATGTCGTTTTCTTGGAGTAGATGTAAATTGTTAATTTCTTCATGCTCAACATGAACAGAACCTTTCGTGATTCTTGCCAAATCTAAATATTGAGTATTGACAAAACTTTTTGCTCCACAAAGAAATACTTGTACCGGAACGGTTATTTTATCAATAAACTCATAATCTCTCATTTTTTCATAATTATCTGCAATAAGCACAATGCTTTTAGCTTCAGGAAAATACTTTAACCCCAACAACATTGCTTCTACATCATTTTCTTTCGCTTCTCCGCCTCCACTACCTCCAGAAGTACACTTGTTGAGCGATTTATTAATTTCTTCACTTTGTAAGCTTTTAGCAACATAAATTCCTCCTGTTTCTAAGGGCAGTTTTTTGTCTGAACTTTTTGCATCGCCATCATTAAAAAACAAACAACCTTTTGCATTTATATTAACCGTTTGCTCTTTTAACCAAATTATTACCTGACTATAAAATGGCATCATGCTTCCTGTAGCATCGGTTACAATAATAAAATCTTGTGCATTAGCTATCCGCTTAAAAGCATTTAACACGGTAGAGTCTTTGTGCAAACTTGATAAATAGGGGTTGGGTGGAGGTGGAGGGTAAAAATCTATTTCAATTTTTTCACCCCAAATGGTATCATAAACATACCCATTATCCCATCGGGTTTTTATATGAAATGGTTTTGGGGTTGTATCGTTTTCTAACGAGTCTTTTTTAGAAAAATTAGTCAGTAGGGTATTGATGTAGTCACTTTCCTCAATAATAAAATCTGGAGTAGCGTTAGGACGAAAAGTAATAACAAAACCATGAAACATTTTATTACATTCTTCTCTGGAGTTTCCATTGGTTTGACTAATAAGTTCGTATTCCCATACTGGAAAATCAAACACTTCGGGGACTAATTTTTTAAGTTCCAACAAGCGTTTTTTGTTCAACTCAATTTGGTTAAATTTTTCTGAAGTTCTGTATTGCGTATAAACCAGCTGAATTTTAATTACAACTCTTTCTTTAAGTTGTTTCTTTTGCTCTTTGTTTAAAATAATTTCTTTGGCAAAAGGCATTTCAATAAGGATTTGATCTTTATGAATAGTGCTTCTGTTAAATGTATTGATGCTGGTAACACTGCTTTTAGCGTAGTGATTTACATCAAATCCAAAAACAGATTGGAGGGTAATTAATAATGTGAAAAGATAAAAAAATCGCATATAGTAACAGATATGATTACTTTTGTCAAAAGTACATAAACCTACAAAACTAAAAATTATTGCAACCCGTTAGAGCCAAAAAACATTTAGGACAACATTTTCTCAAAGATTTGTCTATTGCTGAAGATATTGTAAATAGTCTTGTACAGACAGATAAATACGATACTGTTTTAGAAATTGGTCCGGGAATGGGCGTATTAACTCAATTTTTAATTCAACAAAAAAACTACACTACTTTCCCTATAGATGTTGATAGAGAATCTATTGCTTTTTTAGTAGAAAAGTTTCCTGTACTTAAAGGCAACATTATTTATGGCGATTTTTTAAAAATAGATTTGAATGAAATTGTAAACAATAAACCTTTTGCGGTAATTGGCAATTTCCCTTACAATATTTCCACACAAATTTTATTTAAAGTGTACGAATATCGCCACCAAGTACCTGAGTTAGTTGGTATGTTTCAGAAAGAGGTAGCCGAAAGAGTTGCCGCCAAGCCCGGTAATAAAACCTATGGGATTACTAGTGTATTACTTCAAGCTTATTACGATATTGAATATCTATTTACGGTAGATGAACATGTTTTTGATCCCCCACCAAAAGTAAAATCTGCAGTTATTCGCTTAACAAGAAACAACACCGAAAAACTGGATTGTGATGAGGTTTTCTTTAAAGTAGTAGTAAAAACGGCTTTTAACCAACGCAGAAAAACCATGCGAAATTCTGTAAAAGTTTTTTTGAACGAAGAGACCAAAAAACACCCCATTTTAGACAAACGTCCCGAGCAACTTTCGGTGGAAGAGTTTGTAATGTTGACTAATTTGTTAAAGGAGTAAAAAAAAAGAACCTTCTTATGAAAGGTTCTTTTTTATTGTTTTAGTAGTTATAACTATTGTTTAATTAGTTTATAAACAGCATTTTTATTTTCACTGTTAATTTTTAAGAAGTAAACTCCTTTACTCTCATTACTTAAATCTACAACTATATTGTTTGTTGTAATATTAGTTTGAGTAGTAATAACTTTACCTTCAATAGATGTTATAGTATAATTAGTTTCCTGATTTAACCCATCATTAAAATTAATTGTAATTAATCCATCTGTTGGGTTAGGGAAAATAGAAACATTAAAGTTTGTTTTTTCTTCATCAATTCCAACAACAATAATATTTTCGCAGGCAGATGTGTCAACACAATTTCCTACTGTTATTTCTACAGCATAGTTTCCTGTTGTTGTTGCTGTAAAGCTCTGAGAAGTTTCTCCATTTATTACAGCATTACTATTATCACAATCTAACCATCTATAAGTAGCTCCACTTTGGTTTGCTGTTAAAGTAGGTGTGTTGTTTGTTACGGAATTATCGATATTGATGATAGTTAAATTAAGTGTAACTACAGAGTCGCAACCATTAACATTTGCTCCTGTTAAGGTATGTGTTGCTGTATTATTACTTGATGTATAAGTTACATTATCAATCCATGTATAACTATTACAAGCACTAATAACATCAGTTCCATTTGTGCTATTATTAATAGTTAAATTTAATGTTACTATAGAATCACACCCATTAACACTTCCTCCAACTAAAGTGTGTATAGCGGTATTATTATTGGAACTATAGGTGTTTCCGTCAATCCATAGCAATGAACCACATTCAACACGGGTATCAATAGAATTAATAGCTCCATTATTTTGATTTACTTGATTAATAACAGCACCAGAACTTACCCAATTAGAAGTTGTTCCACTAAGTGCAAAATTATTTAATGTTCCATTATGGTTAGTAGTGAAATCAGGTAAAGAAGTAACGGTTGAATTATTCCCTCCTGCTACTCCTTGGTTAAAATTATAATACGCTACCAAATTTGGTTGAGCTTGAGTAAATTCTGAATTCATAGAACTATTAATATCACACGAAGAACGCTTTACATCCCAAATTCTTAATTCATCTAATTCTCCATTATAATATTGAAATCCATCAGTTCTACTTCCAATAGCCATTATATTATCAGTACCTGTAGATGAAGAACCTCCAGGTATAGTTGTTTGAAGTACTCCATTAAAATATACTTCTGTTTGTTGAGTTGTGCCATTCCATGTACAAGCTACATGTGTCCATTGGTTTAGTGGTAAACTTGCATTAGTTGCTACACCTACTGTATTGTTGATGTAAAAATAAATTTGATTTGAACCACCAGTAGAAACAGAAATAAAGTTAGAAGCATTTAACTGGGCAAAAACCACCCTAGAAAAAACCGAACTTTGAGGTTTTATCCATGTTTCAATAGTAATATTACTGGTATTAATATTTGAAAAAACGGTAGGAAGAGGAGCAGAAACATAATCATTAACACCATCAAAGTGCAATGAATTTCCTGGATTCTGAGCGTTAGAAAAAGTTATCCCGATAAAAAACGCAGTAATAAACAATAGAGATTTCATAATTTTTAATTTTTTTTAGTTCGTGCCAAAAGTATATTAATTTAATTATTAAAAAAACTTTTCTTTACTATGTTAAATCTTGTTTAATAATTATTCCAACACTCCTCTAACAATACTAACAACAGCAACACTTATATACTCTATTCCAATGGCAATTACGATAAATCCTATTATTCTTGATATGGCATTTATTCCCGAAGCTCCCATAAATTTTACAATTAAAAAGGAACTTCTTAAAATAAGATAAGTGGCTAATCCTACCGCAAAAACAGCAGCAATAATGGCTGTTATGTTTAACATACTTTCGTGTAGTTCTCTGTATGAAATCAATAAAGAAATAGACCCCGGACCCGCCAACATTGGAATGGCTAATGGAGTAAGAGAAAACCGTTCTCTCTTATCTAAATCCTTTTGAACTCTTTTATTTTTTAACCCCTTATGTTTTACAAAACTACCAGTAAGCAAAGCAAAGCCTGAAGAAGTGATAATTAACCCTCCTGCAATTCGGAGCGAGTTTAAGCTAATATTAAAAAACTTTAAAATGTAGTTTCCTACAAAAAATGCTATGAGTAAAATAACTACTACATTAATTGATGTTAGCAACGAAGTTCTAGCTCTTTCAGCTAACGATTCATCTTGGGTTAACCCAACAAATACAGGTACTGTTCCTAAAGGATTGATTACTGAAAACAATGCAGCAAAAGCGAATAAAAATATTTCCATGTTTTTTCTGCAAAGCTAATTTACAAAGCATCTATAGTAAATTATGCCTACTTTATTACAATGTTAATTTTACTGTTTAATTGAGGAATAATCCTATCCTAAATATAAAGTTCAATTATAAAAAACTAAGAGCGAGGGCTTTTGAACAAACGGTGCGAAATCCGAAGTAATCGGACCAGGAAATGCGATGGATTTGTGGGAAAAGATTACGTAGGATTTGGTGTTTGTTCTTGATTTTTGGCTCTTTTTATCAAGAAAAAGAGCGTATAACTATAAAAATATACCAATTTATATATAAAACAAAATAGCTAAAATAAAATCCTTTTTTGTACTCAATTAAATTGATTACCTTTGGTAATTAATTATTTATAACACTACATGACATTTTCCGATTTTAATTTTGAAGACTCAGTAATCCAAGCTCTTGAAGCTATGGGATTTGACAAACCGACCCCTATTCAACAACAAGCCATTCCTGCTATTATGGAAAACAAAGACATGATTGCTTGTGCCCAAACAGGAACAGGAAAAACAGCCGCTTTTGTTTTACCAATATTAAACAGTATTGCTAAAAATGGCTCTTCAGGAAAAGTTTCTACCTTAGTAATTGTTCCCACAAGAGAGTTAGCAATGCAAATAGACCAACAAATTGAAGGATTTAGTTATTTTACCAACGCTACTTCTATTGCCATTTATGGTGGTGGAGATGGGAAAACTTTTGATGCTGAGAAAAAGGCCCTTACCACTGGTGCGGATATTGTTATTTGTACTCCAGGGAGAATTATTTCCCACCTCAATATGGGCTATTTTGATACCTCAGGCATTAAACATTTTATTTTGGATGAAGCAGACAGAATGTTAGATATGGGTTTTAATGAAGACATTACAGGCATTGCTAAAAAATTACCTCAAAATCGTCAAAACTTACTTTTTTCGGCTACCATGCCGCCAAAAATCAGACAATTATCCAATCAACTATTAAAAAATCCTGTAACTTTAAGTATAGCTATTGCTAAACCCAACGAAGGCATTATGCAGGTGGCTTATTTGGTTCATAATCATCAAAAAATTAATTTAATAAAGCATTTGCTAAGCGGTAAAATGAATGAACACATCATCATTTTTTCATCTCGTAAAGTTTCGGTTAAGGAAATTACCAAAACACTGGTAAAAGAAAATTTACCTGCAAAAGCCATACATTCTGACTTAACACAACAAGAAAGAGAACAAGTCTTGTTGGATTTTAAAAACAAAAAAGTACATATTTTGGTTGCCACAGATATCCTCTCTAGAGGGATAGATATTAAAGGAATTGATATTGTGTTGAATTACGATATTCCTTCTGATGCAGAAGATTATGTGCATAGAATTGGACGAACTGCCAGAGGCGACAACGGAACAGGATTAGCCATTACTTTTATTAATGCCGATGATGTTTATAATTTTTCTAAAATTGAAAAACTAATTGACAAAGAAGTAAAAAAACTACCGCTACCAGAAGGTTTTGAAGCCGGACCGGAATATAAAATAATGCCTAAAAAACCATTTCAAAACAAAAAGAATAACCACTTTAGAAAAAAGCAAAAATCTTAATTTAGAATAATAAAAAATGAATGTATGCCCGAATATTTAGGACTTATAAAATCAAAATTGCCAAAGGTTGGCACTACTATTTTTACTGTAATGAGCAGATTAGCTCAAGAGCATAATGCTATCAATTTATCACAAGGTTTCCCAGATTTTGGTAGCGATGAAGTGCTACACGATTTGGTAAGAACAGCCATGAAAAACGGACATAACCAATACGCTCCTATGGCTGGATTAATGGAATTGAGAGAACAAATAGCCACTAAAACAGAACAGCTTTATGGAGCTATTTATCACCCTGAAACAGAAATTACCGTAACAGCTGGAGCAACTCAAGCCATTTACTCTGCTATTACTGCTGTTGTTCACGAAAATGACGAAGTAATTATTTTTACACCCGCTTACGATTGTTATGAACCAGCCATAGAGCTTAATGGAGGAAAATCGGTAAATGTTCAAATGCGAGCTCCCGATTATAAAATAGATTGGACTCATGTTAGGAAATTAATCAATCCTAAAACAAAAATGATTATAATTAATACACCTCACAACCCAACAGCAACGGTGTTTTCTAAAGATGATTTTTTAGCCCTAGAAAAACTTATAGCCAATACCGATATTATAGTGTTGAGTGATGAAGTGTATGAGCATATTGTTTTTGATGAAAACAAACACTACAGTGCATCTATGTTTCCTAAGTTGGCAGAACGTTCTTTTATTGTTTCTTCTTTCGGAAAAACTTTTCATAATACCGGTTGGAAAATGGGTTACTGCATTGCTCCTGAAACATTAATGAGCGAATTTAGAAAAGTACATCAATATGTTGTCTTCTCAGTAAATACTCCTACTCAGTATGCCCTAGCAGAATACCTTAAAAATGAAAGTAATTACTTATCCCTAAATGCTTTTTATCAACAAAAAAGAGACTTCTTTACTTCTGTAATACGAAATTCTAAATTTGAAATTATTCCTTCAAAAGGGACTTATTTTCAATTACTAAGCTATAAAAATATTTCTGATGAAAAAGATACCGACTTTGCAGTAAGGCTTACTGTTGAACATAAGTTAGCGGCTATACCCGTTTCCGTTTTTTATACCCAACATGTAGATGAAAAAATCTTGCGTTTTTGTTTTGCTAAAAGTGAAAACACCCTTGAAAAAGCAGCTGAAATAATGAACAAAATTGTTTAAAACTCTTAATAGTAAGCTTTTTATAAATAGTTAATTATTACTACTTTTCGGATTTAAAATTCGGAAATGCAATTAGTTTTTAAAATACAATTATTCTTTATCTTTTACTTTGGAGTAACATCTGTTATAAGTGCTACCAACCCTACAGATACTAACAAAACAAAGCAACAAATTTATTATTTCATATCTAACCGAGATGCTGCTGATGATATTTTTAGTATGTATAAAGCACGTACCAACCAAAGTGGAATTTCATCAACAATTATTAAAGGAAATTTTGAAATAAAAGGCTATCCTAACATGAGAAAAGCAGAAATTTCTGTTTATAATATCTCTACAGATGAACTAGTTGGTGTTTATAAAACCAATCCTACAACTGGAAATTATTTGGTAATTCTTATCCCAAATGTGAAATACGAATTTGTAATCAACTCTTATGGCTATGCTCCAATAAAAAAAACTGTTGAAATCCCTGCCAATGCCAGTACCAATATTATTGATGATGTTTCCAGACAAAAAATTACCTTAGAAATAGATGTAGAACCTATAAAGCACAGTTTAAACACTTGGATAGTGGAAGAAAAAGAGCCTACACTCTTTTTACTTACTGTTTATGATGAAAATCTTGATAAAAAAGAACGCATTGAACTTTATGAATCTGCTGTTTTTTACGCAGAGGAACCAGGTAGAAGAGAAATTAAGGAACTTCAGTTTGAAAACATTGATGAAGCCCTTAAAAAACAAGCTGAATTAGAAAATAAAAAACCCGAATTGGCTGAAAAAGCTTTTCAAAAGAAAGATTACAAAACAGCCGAACAACTCTTTCGTGAGCTACTGGCCTATGATTTAAACGATGCTTTAATCAACTACAAAATGGGTGTTAGTACCTTTCATTTAGAACATAATAAACTTAAAGCACTTCCTTTTTTGCAACGAGCATTAAATGGCAATAACATTCCTTACGATATTCATTATTATTTGGGAGTAATTTATCACTCTTGGGCAGATTTTGCTAGAGCAGAAATTGAATTTATAAAGTTTAAAGAAAAAGCCACTTCAAAAGAGCTTCAAACACTTAATATAGAGAGGTTATTAACGTTTTGTAATAATGGGAAAATTATAGTACAAGAACAGTATGATATGGAAATCATTTCTAAAACAACTGCCAATATTAGCAAACTAAACAAAATTTTTCCCGAAGAAATTAATAAAGACAATTTACTAGAAAAAACAGCTTTTTTCATTTCGCCTATTGACGAAAAAAAGAAAGAACAACTTTGGATGTTTAAAACTGTTCAAAATGAAATGATACAAACAAGTTATGGCCTAACAGAGAGCAATGGCAAAGACTTATTTGTAAACTTTTTAATTGGTGGAGATAAGTGGAGCATCCCAAAAACTTTAGGAGAACATATTAATACTCCGTATAACGAAGCGTACGCTTATGTAACTCCTGATGGAAAAACACTTTATTTCGCTTCTGAAGGACATAACACTATGGGTGGGTTGGATATTTTTAAAGCTACCAGAAACGAAATTACCGAACCTTGGGGAAAACCTGTTAATATGGGTTATCCTATCAATTCTCCTTACGATGATTTTATGTTTGTCCCCGCTCTAAATGAGGAAGAAGCTTACTTTATCTCCAACAGAAGAAATGTTGCCGAAAACCATGATTTGTATAAAATAAAAATGCCCAAACCGCCTTTAACCCTTACTATAATTAAAGGTCATTTTATGACTCAAGATTCAATTCCCGATTTTGAGGCGACTATTACTGTTTACAACACCAATAATCAAGAAATAGCAGGCATCTATAATACCAATAGCAATAATGGAAATTACCTAATGGCTTTAATTCCAGGAGTGAAATATGAGTTTAGGGTTACTAGCAACTTTAATTATAGAGAACATACTGCTTTTGTAACCATTCCTTTTCAAAACGAGTCTTTTCCGTTGAGGCAAAATATCCGCTTAAAAAAAGAAGGCAGGTTTGAAATACTAAATGTAGATAATTTTTTCACTCAAGAAGAAGCTGAAAATGCACCCGTTTATCAACTCACCAAAAAAGATTTTGATGTGCCGGAAAATAACCAATCCCAACATCAACATAAATCTGACAATAAAATAAAAGTACTTTCGACAGAACAAAAACAACTGATAAAAGATGCTCAACAATTTTATACTAATAAACAATATTTAAAAGCAGCTCAAGCTTTCGAGAAAGTAGCTCCGCTAATTGATTTGACAGAAAAACAAGCCTATATGTATGGAAAAAGTCTTTTTTATATTTCGAAAGAGTATGAGAAGATTTTAAACTATTTAGAACTTGCTGCTACAAATAAAGCTATCCCCTACGATGTGTTTTATATGTTAGGAAAAACAAACCACTTGGCGTACCGATTTGAAAGAGCTGTTGTTGCCTATGAAAAATACAAATCATTAGCTCCAGAAAATGAGTTAGCAGAAAGAGATATTGAGAATGAAATTGTATTGAGCAAATTTGGAAAAAACATCATAAACAACCCCAAACCAGTTGAAGTACTTGAAAAGAAAAGTGTGAAAACGGATAATTTTCATACCATTTATGGCTCGGTTAAAACCAATGCAAAATTGTTGGTAGCTCCAGATGATATGCTTTCGGATATTGATAAAAAAGAAAATTTTAAACCCATTATGTACCTCAATGAAAACAAAACCATGATTTACTATGCAAGTTATGGCGATAATAAAGATAATGGAAAAGACATTTATTTGATGAAAAAATTGCCCAATAACACATGGTCATCACCAATAAACATTGGAGAAACCATTAATACTTCTGGAGATGAAGATTTCCCATTTTTAAGTGAAGATGGCAAAACTATTTATTTTAGCTCTACAGCTCATGGAAGTATGGGTGGGTACGATGTGTTTAAAAGTTCTTGGGATGATAAAACAAATTCTTGGTCAACACCCGTAAATTTGGGAGCACCAATAAATTCGCCATTTGACGATTTATTTTATGTAGAAGAATAGCCCACCCCAACCCTCCCGAAGGGAGGGAGTAAGCTGTAATCTATAAAGTAAAGAATATGAATCTAAAAATATCCATCATACAAACAGAATTATACTGGGAAAACCCAACTAATAACTTAGCCATGTTTACCCAAAAAATAGCTTCTATAAACGATGCAACTGATGTTATTGTATTGCCCGAAATGTTTACCACGGGTTTTACCATGAATTCCGAAAAATTAGCTGAAACTATGGATGGTAAAATTATTGCATGGATGAAAGAACAAGCTAAAAATAAAAATGCTGCTATAGTCGGAAGTATAATTATTAAAGACCAAATTATCTCCCCTTCGGGGAGACCAAGAGGGACTTTTTACAACCGTTTATTATGGGTTTTCCCTGATGGAGCAATTAAACATTACGACAAACACCATTTATTCCGAATGGCAGGAGAAAATAATTATTTTTCTCCTGGTAAAACAAGGTTAATAGTTGAATTTAAAGGTTGGAAAATTTGTCCGATGATTTGTTATGATTTGAGATTTCCTGCGTGGAGTAGAAACATTCATTTCGGTAAAAAAACGAATGAGCCAGTCTTTGATTGTTTAATTTATGTTGCCAACTGGCCTGAACCTAGAGTTTCACATTGGGAAAAATTATTAGAAGCTCGTGCTATAGAAAACCAATGTTATGTTGTTGGGGTAAATAGAATTGGTAAAGATGCTAACAACATTACTTATTCAGGAAGCTCGGCAGTTATAAATCCAAAAGGAGAAAAACTAAGTAACACTCAATCTCATCAAGAAAAGATAGAAACTATTACCTTAAATTATGATGAGATGAAGCATTACCGTGAAAAATTTCCAGCTATTCAAGATGCTGATAGTATATCATTTAATTAGTGTCCATATATAAAGTCAAGAGTTTGAGTCAGAATGTTCGAGTTCGAGGTTTAGATGGTTTGAAAATCAAGAGTGTACTGAAGTACATAACTGATTTGAAAATCGAGAATAACGAAGAAATCGGATATTATGAACAAACTATAATTAATTTTAATATTTTTGCATAAAACTGCTTATGTTTCCAAAAAATAACCAGCCATCAAAAGATAAAAATACACTTAGTGGCATTGTTAGCATAAACGACTTAAAGGAAATGGAGTTTAACGATAAAGAGTTAACTCCACAGCAACACTTAGCTCTAAAAAACTACGACAGATACAGGGTTAAAGAACTAAATAAACAAAAATCAGAAAAAGATTTTCATAAAACTTACCTACAACTTCAAGCTATGGCAAACCTAACGCCTTTTGAAGATTTTTTAAGAGAAGAATATTTTTAACCTTCAGCCTTATTTTTCAGGTATTCATAATAATCAAACTGAGCTCTAATTCTTTTTTTGGCAGTAGATTTTTTGTAAGGATTACTTTGAGTTTTATTTAATTTTCGGGCTTTTATAGAATCTTTTAACTGAAGTGAAAGTAGTTTTTTAATCTCCATAGCCAATCGTTTGTCATAAATAGGGAAACCAACTTCTACTCGGTAAGTAAGGTTACGTTTCATCCAATCAGCCGAAGCTAAAAATAACTTTTCGTTACCGCCATTATAAAACCAATAAATTCTTCCATGCTCTAAATAACGGTCGATAATACTAATTACCGTTATGTTTTTACTCATATCCTTAACCCCCGGAATTAAACAACAAATACCTCGAACAATAATATTAATTTTTACCCCTGCATTACTAGCTTCATATAATTTATCTATCATTTGTCGGTCTTCCAAGCTGTTCATTTTCAGAATCATTTGAGCTTTTAAGCCTTTTTTCGCATTGCTGATTTCATTATCAATCATCTTGTTAAATTGCTCTCGCATATTAAAAGGAGCAACTAACAAATGTTTAAACCTTATTGTTTCTTTTTGTCTGTTTATCAAAAAGTGAAAAACTTTGCTTAATTCATTAGTGAGCTGAGGGTTTTTGGTAAGCAAGGCATGGTCACAATAAATTCTAGAAGTATCTTCATTAAAATTTCCCGTTCCAAAATAAGCATATTTAGCCTTTTTATTTCCTTCTTTTCGGGTAATTAAAAATATTTTTGAATGTACTTTTAACTCTTCAAAACTATAATGAACATCAACACCAGCTTCCTTCATTTTGTCTGCCCAACGTAAATTTAATTCTTCATCAAACCGAGCTTTTACTTCACTAAAAACCATTACTTTTTTACCCTTTTCGGCAGCTTTTATAAGTGCCTGACAAACTTTAGAGTGTTTGGCTACTCGATAAAGTGTAATGCTAATTTCTTCTACATTTTCATCTTCAGCCGCTTCTTCCAGAAAATCGGTAATGTAACGATAATTTTGATATGGAAAATGCAGCATATAATCTTTCTTAGAAATAGCATTAAAATAAGATTCACTTTTCTCTAATTCAGGATGTTGCAACACATCAAAAACAGGATAAAATAAATCGGGTTTATTGGGCATGGGAAAAGCAAAAAAATCATTAAAATTATGGTACCTCCCACCGGGAATAGAATCTCCTTTTTGTAGTCCAATATTTTTTCTGAGAATTTTTTGTAGCTCTTTTGGCATACGTTCGTCATACAAAAACCTAGATGGTGCTCCCACTTTTCTTTTATATAAACTTGCTGATATTTTTTCTTGAATAGTTTCAGCTATTTCTTCTTCTAAATAAAGTTCAGCATCACGGGTTAGGTTAATTTCATAACACTTTACCCAATTATAATCCGGAAAATGTTGAGGTAAAAACAAACGCATTACATCAGAAAGCTGAATGATGATTTCTTTGTCTGCATCATTAGACAGTTTAATAAAACGTTGAGTCCTTCTAATAGGCACATTAACAATAAAATAATTATGCTCTAAGGTCTTTTTATTAATGACATCTATTGCCAAATACAAGCCTTTGTTTTTAACAAAAACAGAGGTGGTTTCACTCACTTCTTTAATTTTTAATAACGGCAGAATATCCTTATCGAAAAAGCTTTTTAAAAAAGCTTTCTGTTCTTCGTTTACCTGCTTTTGGTTTATTAAAAAGATATTCTCTTCTTCTAGTTGAGGTAAAATTTTAGTGTTAAAAATGTGATTAAACTCTGTCTGTTGTTCAAAAACAGTTTTTTTTATTTTTTTGAGGAGTTTTTTGATGTAAGGATTTGGTTCTAGCCCTTGCTTTTTCTCAATTTTTAGAATATTTTTTAACGAAGCTACCCTTACCTTATAAAACTCATCCAAATTAGCAGAATAGATGGCTAAAAACTTTAATCGCTCCATTAAAGGTTCGTAAGGGTTAATAGCCTCTTGTAGTACTCTGTAATTAAATGATAACCAACTTAGCTCTCTGTCGAAATATTTTTTCATTTTTATGAAATAAGCTTCCTCAATTTTTAGCAAATATCTATGAAATTAAGTACAAAACAAGAAATGATGCTTAGAATTACAAAAAATTAACGATGAGTTAATCTTAACATGATGTAAATTTTGGATTGCGATATCACACAAAAGACCTATCTATCACAACACAAATTATCACGGATTACACCAATTTCTGGTTTGAACGAAAAATAAAATGAACACAAAAAACATCAAAGATGTTTTAATATAAGCTCATAGTGTGTTGGTAAAAACAACAATCGACTCACTCCTAGTTATCTTGCGATAACTTTTCCCCTCTCTTTAAAGAGAGGGGTTAGGGGAGAGTTATTTTTATCATTTAAAGCATTAATCCAAAAGACTTTCTAAATAATGTTGTTCGATATTAAACTCTTTTTTAATGGTATTAATTTCTTCATCAATCTTATCAACCATAGGTTTTTTATTTGATTTTGAAGCAACTAACATGATGTTTTTACGAGTATGCTCGTTAGAAATAAATTCAAAAATTTTGGTATTGTACTGCTGTTTTTCCATAATTAATGCACGCATGGCATCGGTAATCATTTCATATTGTCTTTCTTTAAAAATACCATGTTTTAACAAAGGATTGGCAATTTCCTTTCCTTTGGCAGCTTGTCTGAGTTGTTTGTGACAACATGGAGCACAAATTATTAAAGCCGCTTTAGCAGAAACGCCTTTAAAAATAGCATCGTCTGTAGCTGTATCACAAGCATGAAGCGCAATTAAAATATCTATTTTATCTTCTTTTAAATCTTGTATCGTACTCTTGTGAAATGATAATTGCTCAAAGCTGCATTTCGCTGCTGCTTCATTACAAAAATCAACCAGTTCTTGTCGTATTTCTATGCCTTTAATCTCTACATTAAGTTTAAGTTGATTTTTCATAAAATCATACAAAGCAAAAGTCAAATATCCTTTACCGGAACCCATATCAACTATGCGAATAGGTTCGTTAAATTGGTTGTCTTTTAGTAAATTTTCTACTATTTCGAGGTATTTATTAATTTGCTTGAATTTGCCTGCCATTTTAGGAAACACCTGACCATTTTCATCTGCAATTCCTAAAACGTTTAAATATTTACCCAATGCAGCTCTTTTTTTCTTGGGCACATCATGTGTTTCAGGCGGTTTGTTTTCAAAACTTGGTGGCAAGGTTTTTAAACTTCCTTTGCCTTTTTTAGAAAATTGAAGGACAACATCCTCTTTAAGTGTAAACAGACGAGCAATTTTAAACTTGTTGTTAAGCAACTCCATTAACTCACCATTAGTTTCTTCTAAGTTATAGTTTTTAACTTGGTCGTTAGTTTGGTAATGGTAGGTAAAAGAAAAAACAAGCTCGTTTTTAATGCTTACCAAGCGAATATAAACATTTAATAACCCATCGCTTTTGTAAGCTGGTTTACTTAAAGTAATTTTTACAAAAGATTTGTCGGTATAACTTGCTGCAAGTTTTTCTAAAAAAAGGTGGAGTTCATTCATGTGGCGAAGTTAACGCCTTTTTTCTTCGGGCAATCTTTAAAATGGGCTTTTTTCATCACACCCTTCATTTATCAGGATAAACTCAGGCACCGAGAACACGGAAATTTTAACTTATAAATACTCAAGGCACTTCTAAGTACTCCTAAGTACAATATCTCTACTCCAACACTATTTTTTCTATCACTTGTTCTTTATCAGAGTTTATTTTAACCAAATAAATGCCTTTTGGGTGCTTAGATAAATCAGCACTTAGTTGGTTGGTGTTTATGGTTGTTGTAAAAATAACCTGCCCCATTAAATTGATGATTTCTATGTTGCCGCCAACAAAATTGTTGAGTTGGGTAATGTTTATGTTGGCAGCAGTAGGGTTGGGGAAGATAGAAATAGAATAATTATTAATAGATTGTTCTTTAACTTCAACTTTAGAACTTATTACTGAATCTAAATTTATTGAAGAGGTTAAATTATCAAAAGATTTATCGTAAATATCATCCTTACTAAATATACGAAATCCATTAGTACAATTAATGTTATTAATAGATGCTGTAAAAATGGCTCCAGTTTTGGTTTCAAAGCCCGGAAGCAATTCAATTCGTTTGCCTGCTGTCATATTTACAGTGACATTAGGTTCAATAGTAAATTTATTATTCGTAATTAAAGGATCGGCAAAAGAATTGGCATTGAGTTGATTAAAATCATCTACCTGTTGTGGGGCAACTACAATTGTATTTTTCACATTAAAATCTTGGTCATATATATTTTTTCTATTATAGATCGTAAGGTTGACACACTCTTTATCCCATTGAGCTTTTATTACTTCTGATAAACCTAAAAAACCTTGCCCGCCTACAATAGGATTTGTATTGGTTGGTGAAATAACACCTATAGTATGCTGCAATAAAACATCGTAAACATTGGGTAAAGAATTACCATCAAATTGGTAAAGAGGCATCCAGTTGGTTACTTCTTTCCAATAAAAATCAGTTGGGCAATATGGAACACAATCCTCACCACCAGCAAAACCATTATCTAAACCATTAACCGTATTATGAAAATGACCACCTGTAGCATTAGTGTAATAAATATTTTTTGTAAACGTATTTCTAAAGCGTTCCATTTCTGTACTTGTAAAATAAGGAGTACAAGTATTACAAGGTGCCAACTGGACTTCGTAACAGGCTTTAACAAACCATAAGTCCATTGCTCCATGACTAACATCTTCTACTAGTTCAATGTATTTAGCAACAGATGGTTTATCTGGAGCTAAAAAACAGTTTTCTTTTTCGAGCCTCCAACCTCTGTGATACCAAAAATAAGAATTGTTGTTATTCGCCATAGTTCTTAAAAGAGGAAAATGATAAGACGCATTACAGCTATTGATATTTATATTACCTTTTATGTGAGAGGCAATAATTTGTGCCTGATATAAAAAAGTAGCACGATTATTACCATAACCAAAATTGGTATTTGTCAAGCCCATATACAATAAAGTACAACCATAAGGGGCTTGCATGTTTATGTCTGCCGGTAAATCATCATTATTTTTGCCAGTTTTTTTAATCCCAAAAGCATTATCCCAATAACCAATGTTCATATACAGTATGGTTTCCTCTACCCTAGCTCCTAACCACAGAGCAAAATCGCCATAACCTAAAATAGTGGAGGTTGGCTGCATTTGTTCTTCTAACACTATACTTAATGGTAAATTGGTATTGTATAAACCGGGGTTTTGTATGACCATGTTAACAAATTTTGCCATAGGGTAAATTAACAAACTGTTAAAATACGTGCATTCTATTCCATCACAATCAATATCAGCATCTAATGTCCATTTAGGAGGATAGGTGGGATTGCCCAGGTGTAATTTGTCTTGTCTTGCATTTTGTATTTTAATGGTAAGGTTTATAAACTTAACCAAATAAGCTTTATCTTGTGTTGTTTCATACATTCGCAATAATGAAGATAAAGTCCAAGAAAGATTGTTACCAGTAACCCAATGGTCTGAATAGTTTATTGGTGCAGCGGGTAAAATAGTTGGGTACAATTTATCAAAATGTTCCTTTATTGGATAGGTATTTTGACCCTGAAACCGAATATAAAAAACTAAAAACCCTATTAATGCCAATCCTTTCATTCTTATAATTTTTAATTTATATAAAACCCTAATGATAATTTTAAAGATTGAGTATTGTATTCGTAACTTAAATAACGATCATTAGAAGTTTTACTTGAAATACTTCCTCCAATACCTATATACCATTTTTTAGAAATAAAATAATCCACTTCAAAAGTAACACCATATAAAAGTGTTTTACTTTCCAAAGGAATATTGTTTGTTCCATTGGATGTTTCAATAGAAAGGTTATTAGAAGCAAGGTAACCAATAAAACAACCTCCTATTAAATTGAACTTCTTTAATTTTAGTCCAAAACCGATATTATAACTTAAAAGTTCGTAAATATAATCTTTAATATAAGTGGATATAATTGGTCCCATTTGATTACTATTATTTATCCAATCTGAATAAATTCTTGTGTGAATTTTAGAATAACTCAATTCGTGTTTAATAAAAAATTTATTTTTATCCATTATACAAAGAAATGATAATTGAGAAGATGGGATAGTGTAACGAATGGAATGCATTTTTATAAAAAATTCAGATTCATTAAATGTTGGATTTACTTGTCTACTCGTAAGAACAGAAAAGGAGAAACCAAATTTAAAATTTGTTTTATTTGTTTGCAAAGTATCTTTCTCCCCTTGCCCAAACAAAGGGAAAATTGTAACTAAAAGCACTATTAAAAAAAGTAGTTTTCTCATTGTTTTATAATGTTACAAATTTAAAAAAGATAGTAAACGCCATGATTCACTATCACCAGTATTCCATTGATAGACAAAATTTGATGGTTCTGCATATACAGCTGAGTGTAACATATCATAATGCTCTTTTATAGGATAGGTGTTTTGTCCATAAATGCCAACATAAAAAAGAAGTATTAAAATACTCGTCATACAAATCTTCATATTGGTCAGTTTTTATTGTTAATTATATATTGAACAGATAGATTAGTACCAAAATATTTCGTTCTGGAAAAATTATTTTTTTCTTCTGTTAATTGATAATAAAATTTTGCACCTAGCAAGCAGCCTTTACCTAAATTAAACTGTAACTTTAAAACCCCATCAAAACTATACTTAAGAACATCAATATCTGACTCTCTTTCAAATAGGGCAGAAGATTTCGTCCCTGAGCTTACATTAAAATGAACCGAAGAATTAAATTCATTATAAGCAGAAATATTATAACCTATTTGAACCCCTCCAGAAATATTTAAATTCTTGTAAGTATAACCAATTAAAAATGGTAAATGAATATATTTTAAAGTGGTCTTAGAAAAGAATACAAAAGTATGTGTGTCTTTGTTGCCATTCTTAGAATTATAGCTTTCATCACCTCTAATGGAAGAACATAATAAACCACTCTCTAATAAAATATTGTTCTTCAAATTTTTTTGCAAAAACAAGCCTATAGCAGAAGAAAATTGAAAACTGTTTTTATAATCGTAAAAAGTTATCTCGGGATTATCTATAAACTCTGTATTAATTTTACTTAATCCAGGAGCTACTGTTATTCCCCATAAAAATTTAGAAGCTAGGCTATCTTTTACTTTCTGTCCAACTACTTGAACGATTGTAAATAATGTTAACAGCATAAAAATTAGTTTACTTTTCATTGTAGTTCAATTTAATTGAATAAAACTGCATACCAAGTGCGGTTGCAGATTGTATTTTTAACAACCATATTTTACTACCATCTTCAAAGACTTGCATTAATCCTTGGTTTTTTATATCAATAGCGACATCTATTCCTTTGCCATAATAATTACTTTTACAATCTATACAATTGATGGCTGATATAGAATCTGCTTTATATTGTTCTAATTGATTATTTAAATTTGGTAAAGAAACTACTTGTAGATTAGTTTTAAAGTTGGACAATAATGAAGAATCCTGCCATGACAAAGGTATCCCGCCAGTACTTTCTTGTGAATAGCTACTAAGTGATAGTAGAATAAAGCTAATTTTTAGTATAATATTTCTTAGAAAAATAGTTGCTTTCATTCTTTGTTAATTAAAGTCTTGGTAACATTAAATTTTACAGTAGCATTATCTTGTACTTTTGGGATTAAACACCAAATTTTTATGGGGTTATTTCTTTTACATAGCCCTACCTGTTGGATTTCCACATTAACTATATAATTGGTATTTATTTTTGTTACATTGTGCGTAACTTTTGGTTCATCACACCCGCCAACACTAGATACATAACCAATGAGTGTATAATCATAAAAATCAATTGCGGGTAATTGATAATTACTGCAATCAGAATGAGGAGATTTTTGTTGAATTAATTTTTGATAGTCCGTATTATTTCTAATTACATGCTCTCCTTGTGTTCCTCTTCCTAATATCATACAGCCTAGTGTTATTTCCTCACAAGGAATAATTTCTTCTTCTTGCTTTTTGCTTTTAAAAGAAAAGAGCAAAGAAATTGCTAATAGAATTACTATTATAGGTAATATTGTAGTTATATTTTTCATGGTTTAATAAATAGTTTAAATTGTTAATTTATATGTCCTTTCTGGTTATGGTTATTATTTCAATTCTTCCTCTAATGTTTTAATTCTTTTATCTTGTTCTAAAATATAAAGCGTCAACTCTTCTATTTTCTCTACTAATAGTCTGTTTATCTCCCCAATATCTGCACCGTTTTTTTCAACTTCTTTTGCAGTAGGCATATTGGGTAAGTGTTTATTTTCTTTGATGTATTTTTCTAACTCATTTAATGGCATAAGTTTATAAGTAGATTCAAAAACATAATCAGGAAAAGGTGTTTCGTGTACTATTATTTTCGTTGCGTACAAAAGCCCATCACCATAAACAATAAAACTTTCCTCATTGTTTTCAGCATTATAAACCGAAAATGCTTTTGTTTTATTTTTTGCCACACTACTAATAATTCCATAGCCATAACCTACATTATGATTGGTAGTTACTATTAATCCCGTGTTGTTTACTCCTGCATTTACATCTAATTGAGCATAGATTGGTTGTCCCTATCCCTGTTTTACCATCACCCATTACCACAAAAACATCTTGGTTGGTATTGTGGTTGGTTACCGAATAGGCAATTATATTTGACGTAGTAACCCTATTTTGAAAAGCATACTTAGTTGTTGTTGTGGGAATAGTAAATAATCGCATACTCACTTCTTTACCTACACTACGAATATTTAACTGAGTGTCATTATTAGCAGCAACCCCTATTCCTGTACTGTTTAACCTAGTTATTCCACCTATTGTTAAATCTCCAGCGATGGTTACACTTTTAAAATTCGGACATAATGCAATATTATCATCTGTAGTGGTTCCATTTGCATAAATCCACGGTGTGACATAGCTGCAAACATAAGTGTCATCTTGAGGGATTGTTAAATTTGAAAGTGCTATTTGACCAACAGAGTTAATGCTTAATATTCTTTCTTCCTGAATCGGGCCAGATGAAGGAGGGGGTGTTGGATGAATCCTAAATTTATTTAAATACACATCCCCAAAAAACTTGGCAGCTGTATCTTCCAACAATCTAAATCCTTCAATGTTGTTTCGTTTAAAAACTAAATCTACATTATTAGTAGTACCAACAAACTGAGTGGTGTCTGCTTGACTACCGTTTAATTTCCAAGGTGTTTGTGCATTTGGATTGCTATTTGGGTTTTGGGCGACTGCTATAGAACCTAGCCAAAACATACTAAGAAATATGGTTAGAATTTTGAAGTTGCAGACAGAAAGTTTCATAAGTTATATGTTTTAAAATGAGTGAGTAAAAATAAAACAAAAAATAATAAGTTCCAAAATTTTTTATCTGAAAAACAACGTTTTACGTATTTATACTGAGGTGTTGTAAGTAAAAATACTTAGTTGTGTTTGTATTAAATTAAAAAGGGGCTTGCTAGCTTACTAAAACTTTTCACCACCCTTTATCGTAAGTAATTCCAGCTTGTATATAATAAAATGGCATCAATTTTGTCTTTATTTAAGGTAACCAAACTAAAACTTTTTATGTTATGAAAAATTTAAGAACCACAAAAATAGGATTAGGAATAGTTGCTGCTGTGTTGGTATTGTCTTTTTCAGCGTACCAACAAAACGACCTTCCTACCATAAATAATGATGGCAACGGTAAACTAAGAACTGTTGACCATAAAGCTTTTAAAGATGGCGAAAAACTAGAATTTAGATTACACTACGGATTTGTAAATGCTGGTACAGCCAGAATTGAAGTAAACAAATTGGATAAAAAAATTGCCAATAGAGAAATCTACCATATTGTCGGTACAGGTAAAACGGTAGGAGCTTTTGATTGGGTTTTTAAGGTAAGAGACCGTTATGAAACTTTTTTGGATGTTGAAGGCGTTTTTCCTTGGATGTTTGTTAGAGATATTAACGAAGGAGGATATAAGAAAAAACAGAAATATCAATTTGCACAGTCTAAAAAAACTGTAGAAACCCATAAAGGAGAGGTTTATGAAACTCCTGAAGGAATTCAAGATATGCTTTCTTCTTTCTTTTATGCCAGAACCTTAGATTATAGTAAAGCAAAAAAAGGCGAGGTTTTTACCATTTGGACTTTTGTAGATGAAGAAGTTTGGCCATTAAAAATTAGATACATGGGAGAAGATAAAGTTAAAGTTGGAAAAACTTACTACAACGCACTTAAGTTCCACCCGGTAACTCAAAAAGGTAGAATATTCGATAAAGAAGAAGATGTAAGTTTTTGGGTGTCTAATGACGGAAATAAAATTCCTTTAATGATAGAAGCCAAAATTCTAATTGGAGCAGTAAAAGCAGAATTAACCAATGCCGAAGGATTAGCTCACCCATTAGCAATTGCAAAAAAGTAAGCCCTTCAGATAAGGCATTTAACATTAATTTGTTTAAAACAGCCAAACAAATACCATTGAGATTCGTATCTTAATGGTATTTTTGTTTGCAATATGAAACGAACTTTTCAAAAATTTTAAATACAGGAAGAAGATTATTAGTGAGTTACATGTGACCGACTTAATACAATATAAAATAAACACATGAAGAAAATCTTATTAATACTTATTATAATTGTAGCTGCCGTCAGCTTGTTTTTTACTCAATATCAAGGAAATAAAAACAATGTTGACGAAGAAATAGTAGAACAAATTATTGAAGAAGAAAAGAAAGAACCGATTGTTGAATATGGTTTTGAAATAGATTCGTTTGCTGTTTATAAAGATGTTATCCAACCCAACCAATTTTTAGCCAATATTCTTCTAAAATACCATATTCCTTATACCGATATTGATATGTTGGCAAAAATGTCAAAAGATATTTTTGATGTAAGAAAGATTGCTTCCGGTAAAAAATACACCATACTTTGTAGTAAAGATTCTCTGGGTAAAGCTCAATGTTTTATTTACGAACCCAACGAAACAGAGTATGTTGTTTTTGATATGCGAGATTCTATTTCCATTTATAGAGGACAAAAAGAAGTTACCACTAAAATAAAACAAATTGAAGGCACTATCAACTCCTCCTTATACCAAACATTAGTAGAACAAGAAGCAAGTCCTATTTTAGCTATAGAAATGGCAAATGTTTACGCTTGGACAATCGATTTTTACAGCATCCAAAAAGGAGATAATTTTAATGTGGTGTATGAAGAACGTTATGTAGATGATAAATTTATTGGAATAGGAAAAGTATTGGCAGCTAATTTTAATCATTATGGAAGAGATTATTACGCTTACCGATTTGAACAAGATGGCATCACCAATTATTTTGATGCTGAAGGAAATAGTTTGAAAAGAGCATTTTTAAAATCTCCGTTAGAGTACGGCAGGTTAACTTCAGGTTTTACTATGAGAAGATTTCACCCTGTACAAAAAGTTAACAAACCACATTTAGGAACAGATTATGCCGCTCCAACAGGAACTCCAATTCTAGCAACAGGTGATGGCGTAATTGTAGAATCTGCCTATAAAAAATATAATGGCAATTATGTAAAAATTAAGCATAACAGCACCTATACCACTCAGTACTTGCACATGAGTAAAAGAAATGCTAAAACTGGACAAAGAGTTAAACAAGGAGAAGTTATTGGATATGTTGGTAGCACAGGTTTAGCAACAGGTCCGCATGTTTGCTATAGATTTTGGAAACACGGTAGCCAGGTAAATCATTTAAAAGAAGAAACGCCACCAGCCGACCCGGTTAAAAAAGAATATCTACAAAAGTTTACTCAACTTAAAGATAGTCTAAACCAGAAATTGGTTAAAAAAGATGTAGTTAGTTGAGGCAAGTTATGCTGAGCAAACAACTTCAACTTTAATCCTATCCGGATCTTCAAAAAACACAGCATAATAATCTTCTGCATGAGGGTGTTTATCAGCATACAGAATAGCAATATCTTTTTCTTTCAGTTCTGCTGTTAACTTATCTACAAATGCTTTTGAATCGCAATGAAAAGCCAAGTGATTTAAGCCTGTTCTTTTTCTGTGATAAGCAATATCTAAATAATTATCTTCTGTTTGAACAAAAACGATATACGTATCTTTAAGCTTAAAACTTACACCATGTTGCCATTCCTGAAATTTTGTATAGGAAAATTTTGAGGTTAGCAACCATTCCCAAAAAAGCTTCGTTTTTTCTAAATCTGACACATAAATTTCTATGTGATGAATTGTTCCGTTCATGTTTTTATTAATTAATAAATTTATGATTTATGTGTTAAAACTAATGAATTTACATTTTAAAAACAACTAAGTATTTTTACTTAATTCTCTCAGTATAAATATGTAAAACGTTGTTTTTCAATAAAAAACTTTTGGTGGTTACATTTTTTTGTTTTATCTTAGCTACCTCATTCTAAAACAAATAGCTTATGAAAACGCTACAACGCTACAACGCTACAACGCGTAAATCTTTAATTTGCTCTTTTGCC
>JAVVER010000019.1:0-37235 GCA_032251145.1 Vicingaceae bacterium
TTGCCGTAAGGAAAATAATAGGTACTTTTTGGTTTATTTTTCTGATTTCTTTAGCAGTTGTAAAACCATCTTTTATGGGCATCATTACATCTAACAAGCATAATTGGTAGTTGCCTTTTATAAAGCTTGAAAAAGCTTCTTCGCCATTATTAGTAAGAGTTACTTCGTAGCCTTTGGCTTTTAAAAAATCGGATAATAAGTTGCCTAGGTTTACATCATCTTCGGCTAGTAATAATTTAATTTTTTCTGACATATTGTTTAATTATTTTGGTTCATATCAAAAGGAAGGTAAATCTGAAATTTAGTACCTTTCCCATATTCACTTGTTGCTTTTATTTCTCCTTGGTGCTTATCTACAATCGCCTTTACATAGTTTAGTCCTAATCCAAAACCTTTTACATTATGCACATCACCCGTAGGAACTCTGTAAAATTTCTCAAATATTTTAGTGAGGTTTTCTTTTTTAATTCCGCTGCCTTTATCGCTTACACAAAGAAAAATACCTTCTCTTAGGTTTTTGGTTTCTATAGTAATTTCTGGCGTTTTAGGCGAATATTTATTGGCGTTATCTAATAAGTTATAGATAAGATTGGTAATATGTACTTTATCTGCTTTTAATACTGGATTTTCTGCAGTTAATTTTTGGTAAATAACACCATTTTTTGAGGTAATCTGAATATTAATATTATCAGCAACATTTTTAATTACATCGTGCAGATTGAAGCTTTCTCTGTTCAATTTTAAATCAGTTTTGTCCCAAGTGGCACTTTTTAAAACTCTTTCTACCAATAAACCTAGTCGTTGATTTTCTTGGTTGATAATGTTTACGTAGTTAGATTTTATTTTTCCATCACTACAAATATCAACATCATTAAGAGCTTCGCATGCCAATGAAATAGTAGAAATTGGTGTTTTTAGCTCATGTGTCATGTTATTAATGAAGTCATTTTTTACTTCAGAAAGTTTCTTTTGTTTAAAAATGGTTTGAATGGTAAACGTAAATGCCCAAATAATAATCAATAATAATATGATAGAACTGAGCAGTAGCATCCACATAGATTTTAGAATAAAGCCTGTTTTATTAGGGAAGTAAATGCTTAAAAAATGTGGCGTGCTAAAAATATCGTTTGGAAAAAGTTGGGTCCAATAGCCCGACATTCTTATATCTTCAGTATAAACCAACGAATCGTGATTGATGACATCGTTGCCATTATAATCAAAAATTCCGTATTTAAACTTGGTGCTAATCCCTCTATTTTCTAGTTCGTTTTTTATAAGCGAATCTAAATCTATTCCAGTAACTCTATCTTTAATATTTTTATGTCTGTTTAGTTCGTATAGGTTTTCAAGAATATCATCTATCAACATCGATTTTTCGTATTCTTTATAGTTAAAAATAGAGTCATTAAATTTTGGAAAATCATCTTTTTTAACATCTTCAATCTCTTGTGGTGTATTGCTTCCAAAACTAAATTGAAAGCCAAACTTTCCTTTATCGGAAACAGATTCAATAGATTTTTGATAAAGTAACTTATCAGATTCTTGTCTTTGTCGTTCGCTAATTTTATATTTTATGCCGTTTTCTTCAAAGGTGGTAGAAGTATCGTAATTTAAATTCTGATTAGAGTTAAAAGATTTCCTAATATTTTTAGCTCTTAACTTAAGTAATTCCTGACTTTTTTTGTGAGATTTTAATCTGTTGAATGTCTCAATTTTTTCGGTTTTATGTGCAACGGCAACTAAGGCATTGGTAACATCGTTTCTAAAACCTTCTTCCCTTAGTGTTATGGCATTGTTTATCCAATAAATTTGGATAGCAACAAGTCCTACCAAGGCAAAAGTTATTAGTCCGATTAATGTGTAAATATACTTTCTCTTCATTTAATACAAAGTTACTTCTTAAACGCTCTATTTAATTGATGTTTAACACTTTTTAACTTTTGTTAAGAGCAATTTAACAGTGTTTCAATCGGATAGAAAATACTTTTGTACTACTGAATAAGGAAACAATAAATCCCACCTTAATATTAAACTTTCTTGTTTAGTTAGTGCAAAAAAAAATCTCCTAATTTCTTAGGAGATTTTTTCATGAGTTTATCTGAATGAAATTACTCTGCCAAAACAATAATTTTGTTGTTGCTAATTTCTGCCACGCCACCATTAACAGTAAAAGCAGCTTCTTTTTTGTCGCTTTCAACTATTTTTATCTCTCCATTTTTTAGAGTAGAAATAATTGGACTGTGGTTGGGAAGTACACCAAAAGAACCTTCAGTTCCAGGGAAAATAGCAGAATCTATTTCTCCTTTAAAGATGCTTTTTTCTGGTGTAATGATTTCTAAATGCATAGTTTATTAAGTTTGAGGTTAATAGTTAATCTCTAATTTCTAATCTCCAATTAATTAAACTTCAGCTAACATTTTCTTACCTTTTTCAATGGCTTCTTCAATAGAACCAACAAGGTTGAAAGCTGCTTCAGGATATTCATCTACTTCTCCATCCATAATCATGTTAAATCCTTTAATAGTATCCTCTAAAGATACTAACACCCCTTTTAATCCAGTAAATTGCTCAGCAACATGGAAAGGTTGAGATAAGAAACGTTGAACTCTTCTTGCTCTATGTACAATTAATTTATCTTCTTCAGAAAGTTCGTCCATACCAAGGATGGCGATAATATCTTGAAGTTCTTTATATCTTTGTAATGTTTCTTTTACTCTTTGAGCACAATCATAGTGAGCTTTTCCAACGATGTCTGGAGTTAAAATTCTAGAAGTAGAATCTAATGGATCTACCGCAGGGTAAATTCCTAGCTCAGCAATTTTTCTTGAAAGTACTGTAGTAGCATCTAAGTGAGAGAAAGTAGTTGCAGGAGCAGGGTCAGTTAAATCATCCGCAGGTACGTAAACCGCTTGTACAGATGTAATAGAACCAGATTTTGTAGAAGTAATACGCTCTTGCATCGCACCCATTTCGGAAGCTAATGTTGGTTGGTAACCTACCGCAGAAGGCATACGACCTAAAAGTGCAGATACTTCAGAACCAGCTTGCGTAAACCTAAAGATGTTATCGATAAAGAATAAGATATCTTTTCCTTTTCCATCGCCTTCACCATCTCTAAAATATTCAGCTAATGTTAATCCAGAAAGTGCAACTCTAGCTCTCGCCCCTGGTGGCTCGTTCATTTGTCCGAAAACCAATGTGGCCATAGATTCTGCTAAACCTTCTTTATTTACTTTTGATAAATCCCATCCACCTTCTTCCATAGAGTGTTTAAATTCGTCACCATATTTGATAACGCCAGATTCAATCATCTCTCTTAAAAGGTCATTTCCTTCTCTTGTTCTTTCACCAACACCAGCAAATACAGAAAGTCCTGAGTGACCTTTAGCAATGTTGTTAATCAATTCCATAATAAGAACTGTTTTACCAACACCAGCACCACCAAACAAACCAATTTTACCTCCTTTAGAGTAAGGCTCAATAAGGTCAATTACTTTAATACCTGTTAACAATACTTCGGTTGATGTAGATAGTTCCTCAAATTTAGGCGGTTTTCTGTGAATTGGGTTTCCATCTGCTTTAGGAACATCGCCAATACCATCAATAGCATCACCAACAACGTTAAACAACCTTCCTCTAATTTGTTCGCCTTTAGGCATTAAAATAGGAGAATTTAATGAAGTTACTTCCATACCTCTGCTTAGTCCGTCAGTAGCATCCATAGAGATTGCTCTTACAGCATCTTCTCCAATATGTTGTTGACATTCTAAGATTACTTTTTGTCCGTTATTTTTTGTAATAACTAAAGCATCCATAATGTTAGGAAGCTTTTCAGCATCAGCAAAACTAACATCAATTACCGGACCCACAATTTGTGAAATTTTACCTACGATTGTTGACATGTTTTATGTTTTATTTATGAAAAAATTTGTCTTAAAATTTGTGGGTGCAAAACTAATTATAAATTATTGATAATGGCAATAATTATTCTCCTTTTTTTGTCGAAAAAAATGCTATTTTTAGTGATATTTGCCTCTTAATTTTTTTTACCCCAAAAAGCCAATTTTTATAAGTGAAAGTTTACACTAATATTCAGGAATTTAAGTCAGCAAAAAACGTTGTAGTTACCATTGGTACTTTTGACGGAGTTCATCTCGGACACAAGGTAATTATCAATCAATTAAAAAAAGCTGCTCAAGAATTAGGTGGAGAAAGTGTGTTGCTTACTTTTTTTCCTCACCCAAGAATGGTCGTTTTTCCTGATGATAATGAATTGAAACTGCTTAATACTATTGAAGAACGTAAAGAATTGCTCGAAAAAGCAGGCATTGATCATTTAATTATTCATCCGTTTTCAAAAGCATTTTCTCGTTTAACAGCCTTAGAATTTGTAAGAGATATTTTAGTAAATCGTTTAAATGTAAAAAAAGTAGTAATTGGTTACGATCATCATTTTGGGAGAAATAGAGAAGGTTCTTTTGAAGATTTAGTAGAATTTGGAGAGGTATATGGTTTTTCTGTTGAAGAAATTTCCGCTCAAGATATTCAGCAAATAAATGTGAGTTCTACAAAAATTAGAACTTCTTTACTTGCAGGAGAAATTCATGCTGCAACACAATTTTTAGGGTATCCGTATTTCATTAATGGAAGTGTAGTAAAAGGCGATAAAATTGGCAGAGAAATAGGTTTTCCTACAGCTAACATTAAACCTGATGAAACATATAAGCTCATTCCGAAAAATGGCGTGTATGCCGTAAAGGTTATTGTAAATAAAAAAGAGTACGAAGGAATGCTTAATATTGGCATTAGACCAACGCTGAAAGGAACAAACGAAACTATAGAGGTAAATATTTTTGATTTTGATGAAGAAATTTACGGGCAACAAATTCAGGTAAAATTTTACGAAAGAATTCGTGATGAACAACCTTTTGAAGATCTTAACGAACTTAAAAACCAACTGAGTATTGATAAAAGCAAAACCATACAAATTTTTAATTAGTCTTTGTAAGAAGACTCCCAAATACTTCGTTATTCTCATTTTTGATTCAGTCATTTACTTAAGTAAACTCTTTAGAATCAAAAATATCGAAAGCCTCTTCTTTGGAAGTTTCTTGTCAAAAACACAAATAAAGAAAGTTTTCTTACAGGCATTTTTTATAATGTGCTTTATTGGAGGTTTTCAAAATTCCTATGCTCAGCTACTAGATGAAAAAGCATTAAAAAAAACAACTAAATTTTCTTGGGAAAAAGCACAGGAAGCAACTCCCGAAAAGGTGTTAAAACTAAAATTAAAAGAAGAAGAAGTAGTACTTTTTATAGAAAAAATTGACGCTTATACTTATTTACAATCCTTAGATTTGAATAATTGCAATTTGAGCAAGTTACCAAAAGAAATTTTTAGACTAACAAATCTTCAGGAGTTAATTATTTCTAATAATCCTATAGAAATTATCCCGCCTGAAATAGGAGAATTAAAAAATTTAAAATGGTTGTATGCTACATTTATTAAAGCAACTACTGTTCCTCCAAGTATTAAAGAGTTAAAAAAATTACATACACTTTTTCTTTGGGGAAGTGAGATTACTTATTTTCCTCCAGAGTTTTTAGAGTTGAAATCAACTTTAAAAGTACTTAATATTCGTTCGATAAAAATGAGCAAAAAAGCTGCTAAAGAATTGAAAAACCAACTATCAGACACACGAGTTCGTTATTCGTACAGATGTGATTGTAGTTTTTAAACAACTTTATAAAAATAGAAGTGGAGTAACCAATTATAGTTACTTTTGTCTTTTATATAAAACTATATTTTAGAATTAGATTTGAATAATTTAAAAGTTATAACAGTTTTTCTTTTGCTATTGGTTATGGCGGTATCGGCATCTGCTCAAGATGAGTTGTTGTTTTTAAATGGTAAGCAGCTGGAAGGAAAAATTTTAGAGTACAATAAATATCAACTTACTTTTCAAACCAAAAAAGATAAAGAGTTGACCATAGAAAATTACCGTTTATTTTCTTTTTCTAAAGATAGTAAAGACACTATATTATATAGGTATGATACGTTAGAAGGTAATTTTTTAAGTGAAAAAGACATGAAGCTCTTTGTTTATGGAGGGAGAGATGCACATTTAACTTATTCTTCAAAATTTTCTAATGTATTGGGTTTTGCTGTAGGAGGTGGAGCTGGTTATTTTATGCATTACGACCAAAGTTTTGTTTTTGTAGCTACTCCTTTAGTATATACCTTAGGAACGTTAATTTTTCCTACACGCGTAAAACAAAGAAAAATTAAAGATTTGCAATACATTAAAGAAGATGAGTACTTAAGGGGACACGAACGTGTGGCTCGGGCAAAAAGAACTCAAAGTGCTCTTATTTCTACTTTAATAGGGTTGGGGGTTGGTTTTACTGCTAGTCTAATAGCCAATTAGAGTCTGTCTATAAAGTCCGATTTTTTCGTTATTCTCGTTTTAAAAATTAGTCATTTACTACAGTAAACTCCTACATTTTCAAAACTTCGAAAGCCTCGAACTCGAACTTTATAGTTCAGCCTTTTTACTCTAAGGACAAACTAATTTAGAGCAGGTCGAGTAAATGTAAAACAGCTAGTAATCGCCAATTGACAACTGTAGACTGATAACTGACGACTGATAAAAAATGCCATTTATACATTTAATAGTATTCAGTAATTTTTTTGTTTCACTATGTGTTGCGGCACTTACTTATAGAACATTTTTATATTTTAATTTAACCCCATCCAACGCTATGTTGGTGTTGGTTTTTTCTGCCACTTATTTCATTTATAATTTTCAGCGTTTAGTAAGAATGAACCAAAAAGAAATTGATGAAGCCAATATCGGTTTTAGGATGAAGTGGGTTTACAAAAACAAACAACCTATTATTTTCACCATTGTTATTGTAGCCATAATCCTTGTTGTTTCTTTGTTTTATCTGAATATAAAAACTATACTGGCACTGGCAATTATGGGTTTTTTCTCGGTGGTTTACGTGGTAAGATTTATTCCTTACAATAATAAATGGCTAGCCTTAAGAGATATTCCTTTTCTTAAAATTTTTGTAATTGCATTTGTTTGGACGTTGGTAACAGGTTTTTTGCCTTTAATAAGCAAAGATGTAAATCAAATAAACTTACTACACTTATTGTTTCTTAGTAAACAATTTTTATTTGTCGTTGCCATTACTATTCCTTTTGATATTAGAGATATGAAGTATGATGTGGAAAAAGACATAAAAACATTTCCTTTAGTTGTTGGCGTAAAAAATACACTTGTATTAGGAATGTTGCTGTTGTTGGGTTTTGTCGCTATTTCGAGTTATGAGTTTTTAGTGTTTCGAACTATAACGATGGGTTTGTGGATAGCTGAAATCATTGCTATATTGTTAGTAATGGTGTTGCTGCTTCTTTCTAAGAAACAACCCGAACTTTTTTATTCCTTTATTATTGAGGGAACTTCATTGTTACTAGCAATTACCGTCATTGCGAACGTAGTGAAGCAATCTTTATAATAGCACTTGTAGTTATAAAGATTAGCTTCGCTGAACTTACGTTTCATCACTTCATTTTTCTATTCTTCATACTTCGGAATGAAAAATATCGTTCAGAATGACAGTTTTGATTTGGCTTTGAGCGTTTGTAAAAGTCCCCCTTTGGGGGATTAGGGGGCTTTAATTCCTTCTCAACTTCCATTTAGAAACAACATTTTTATTAGCACCAACGCTTAGTTTTTGCTCATTTTCTTCATATACTTTTACAGCAAACAAAGCAGCAACTTCTTCTAACTCTGGAAAAGAATTTAATAGTTTTTCGGGAGTAAAATGTGTGCCGACAAAGTGCGTATCAAAGTTTCCGCTTTTAAAAGCATCGTGCTGTAAAGCAAACTTACAGAAGGGCAAAGTACTCTCTACACCACTGATAATGTAGTCGTCAATCGCTCTTACCATTCTGTTAATGGCTTCTTCACGGTCTTTTCCGTGGGTGATTAACTTAGAAATCATTGGGTCGTAATAAATAGGAATTTGCATACCCTCTTCAAAACCATCATCAACTCTAATGCCCATTCCTTCCGGACGTTGGTACGTGTTTAATCTTCCTATATCTGGCAAAAAGTTGTTCATAGGATCTTCGGCATAAACCCTAACTTCAATGGAATGTCCGTTGATGGTTAGTTCATCTTGCGTAAAGCTTAACTTTTCGCCTCTTGCCACATTTATTTGCTCTTTTACTAAGTCTTTTCCAGTAATCATTTCCGTTACGGGATGTTCTACTTGCAGACGAGTATTCATTTCCAAAAAGTAGAAATCTTTGTTGTTTTCCAATAAAAACTCTACTGTTCCGGCACCAACATAATTACAAGCTCTTGCTACATCTACGGCACTTTCGCCCATAGCTTTTCTAATTTCAGGAGTTAGCACCGATGAAGGAGCCTCTTCAATTACCTTTTGGTGTCTTCGCTGTATAGAGCATTCTCTTTCAAATAAATAAACAATATTTCCGTGGCTATCAGCCATCACTTGTATTTCGATATGACGAGGAGAACCTACATATTTTTCAATAAAAACTGCTCCATCACCAAAAGAAGAAACTGCTTCGCTAACCGCACGATTCATTTGCTCTTCAAATTCTTCAGCATTTTCAACCACACGCATTCCTTTACCACCACCACCAGCAGATGCTTTTATTAAAATAGGAAAACCTATTTCTAAGGCAATTTTTTTAGCTTCATTAATATCATCAATGGCTTCATCTGTTCCGGGAACCATAGGAATGTTGTATTTTTTTACTGCAGCTTTCGCAGCTAATTTGCTGCCCATTAACTCCATTGCTTCGGGTGAAGGTCCGATAAACGTAATGCCTGCTTCTGTGATTTTTCTGGTTGCTTCGGCATTTTCAGATAAAAATCCATAGCCAGGGTGCAATCCGTCAACTTTCAATTCCTTACAGATCTCGATAATTTTATCTACTTTTAAATAAGATTGATTAGAAGGAGGAGGTCCAACACAAACTGCTTCATCGGCATATTTTACGAAAGGAGCATCTCTGTCGGCTTCAGAAAAAATAGCAACAGTTTTAATGTTCATTTCTCTGCAAGTACGCATTATTCTTAAAGCAATTTCTCCTCTATTAGCTACTAATATCTTGTTCATAAGGCTATCTTTTTATGGGGCATAAAAATAAGGAATTGTAATGAAATAAAATATATCAAATAGACGAAGTTATCTTGTTCTTTAGATTTTATAATGCTCAAAATATTATAAGTTTAGATTATTTGGTAATTTAGATTTATGAAAGTGCTAATCTGTATATTATTTTCCATTAACCTAATTAGTTGTAGGCTAGGTAATACATGCCGCGATACTGCTGCTGGATGGACATCTGAATTATCAGACGAAAAGAAATCAAAACTTAGTAAAACAAAATATGTAGTTGAACAATACGAAACTGGTAAAATAAAAGCAACAGGAAAAGAAAAGTTAAAAATCAAAACGAGTAGTACTAACTCGGGTAGGCTGAATGGTGTCGGAAAATATTGGAAACACGGAAAATGGAAAACCTATTACAAGAATGGTAATTTAGAATCAATAGTTTCTTACAAGTATGGAGATAGACATGGCGTATCTGTTTATTATCATAATGATGATGATGGAAAAATAATATCAAAAGAAAAATATAAGAACGGAAAATTGATAAAATGATGCTTTTAATTACACACTCCAAATGGTATAATTAGAACCCATCAAACTTAATTATACATTTTAAAAAGTTAGAATAAAAACGAATTAACTTTGCATTATTATTTTAAGTTAACTCATGGCTAGACTATTATTAATCCTATTACTTTTAGGTTTCTTTCTTTCGGGATGGGCTTTTTCTGAAGTAAACAGAACCCATTTTAATAACCCTAAAGCTAAACGCAATTGGTTATGGATACTAATATTGCTACCCATTATTGGTGCGATTTTATTTTTTACTCAGAAGAATAAGAGGAATTAATACAAATTGAATAAGGAAGTATTATTAACAACTTTATCAATTACACATCAATTGTTAAACCACATAGAAACATAAGTAACCATAGTTTTTAAGTTATTCATAAGTAACACAAAGTGTCCCGAAAATCGGGAGAAGCTATCTGAAACTTAGCTTTAACTTTTTAGAGTTGTAAAACTATGTACCTATGTGGTTTTATTGACTAATACAAATCTCCAGTTTGTATTCTCAGGTATTTGCGTACTGCCAAGTTGGTAGAAATCCACGAAATTAATATTCCTAATATTATCATAATTAGGAAAAGTGCTCCATAAAGCTCAAAATTTCTGAAATCGATTAATTCAGGGTATTGCTGTTGGAAATAATACAATACCACAATAATTAAACTAATGGCGATAAATGCACTGACAATACCGTTACCAATTCCTTGCAAAACAAATGGTCGCCTAATAAAAGAATGGCGGGCTCCCACCAACTGCATGGTTTTTATTAAAAATCGTTTGGAGTAAATCGATAATCGGATGGTGTTGTTAATTAAAGCAGTAGCTATAAAAAGTAGCAATCCGCTAAAAGCTAACATGTAAAAACTAATTTTCTTTACATTTTGGTTGACCAAACTAACCAAATCTTTTTGGTAGATAACTTCTTTAATATTAGGATTGTTTAATAAATCGGCTTCAATAATGCTTAAGCTATCGGTATTGGCGTAATCGGCATTTAGTTTTACATCTATAGAAGGTAATAATGGATTGTAGCCCAAAAAGCTAATAAAATCTTCGCCTAAATCTCGTTGTAATTCCGCTGCTGCAGAATCAGGATGGATAAAGTGTGTAGCTTTTACATAGGTTTCAGCATCTAAGGTTTTCTTAATTTGATTAATGTCCACATCTTTAATTTCGCCTTTAAGGATAATGGAAAAACCAATATTTTCTTTTACATGATTAGAAATTTGTTGTGTGTTTAATAAGATTAATCCTAATATTCCCAGCATAAAAAGCACTAACGAAATACTAATGATAGTGGTAAAGTAGGAAGAAATTAATCTTCTTTTGGTATGAGATTGATGATTAGCTGACATAGTTAATTTTAAGTTTTGTTTTTCACAAAGTTTATCTCTCGCAAAGACGCAAGGACGCAAAGGTTTATATTTTTTAATTTCTCACAAAATATTGTTCTCGCAAAGACGCAAGGACGCAATTTTTTTAATAGTTATTTAAAATATGTTGTACAAAGGTTATAAATTATTTACAATAATAGTAATTCCATTTTTTTAGTTTCTTGCAAAATATAGCTCTCGCAAAGACGCAAGGACGCAAAGGTTTATATTTTTTACTAAAACGCCAATAAAGATTATAAATTATTTACAATTCTTGTTATTCCTTTTTTAATTAACGGCTCATTAAAATTAATTAACAAACCTAATTTTAAATCAGTTAGTTTTAAATAGGTTAGTAGTTGTTTGGGGTGTACTGGAGCAATTGCTTCAACGGATTTTAATTCAATTATTACTTTGTTTTCAACTATTAAATCTGCCCTAAAACCAACATTCATTTTCAAATCGTTCCAAATTACTGGAATTCCTTTTTGTCTTTCAACTTTTAACCCTTGTTCACATAATTCATAAAACATTATTTCCTCATATACCGATTCAAGCAATCCTGGGCCAAGTTCATAATGAATTTGATAAGCAGTATTCACAATTATTTTTGATAATTCATTTTCTGTCATGCTTATTGCGTCTTAGCGTCTTTGCGAGAGATTTTAATTCACTTACGAGATACGCTTTTTATCGTCTTTGCGAGCTTATGTTTTTATTTAGCTATATTCAAACTGCGTCTTAGCGTCTTTGCGAGAGATTTTTAATTCACTTGCGAGATACGCTTCTTATCGTCTTTGCGAGAAATTATTATAGCGTCTTTTCCAATTTCACCAACAAAAATACAGCTATTATTTGTTAATTTCGCACCTCATTTAAAGACTTATTAACGATGCAATATCAATTTAACGAGATTGAAAAGAAATGGCAAAAGTATTGGGAAGAAAACAAAACTTATGCGGCAAAAGATAATAGTGTAAAACCAAAATATTATGTATTAGATATGTTCCCGTATCCTTCGGGAGCAGGTTTGCACGTTGGACATCCTTTGGGTTACATTGCTTCTGATATTTTTGCTCGTTTTAAACGCTTGCAGGGCTACAATGTGTTGCATCCAATGGGTTACGATTCTTTTGGGTTGCCTGCTGAACAATATGCTATACAAACTGGTCAGCACCCTGCGGTTACTACTAAAGTAAATATTGAAGGCGGTGTTGACAAACAAGGAAATGTAATTGCGGGTTATAGAAATCAGTTAGATAAAATAGGTTTTTCGTTCGATTGGGATAGAGAAGTTAGAACTTCCGACCCGAATTATTACAAATGGACGCAATGGATTTTTAAGCAATTATTTAATTCGTGGTACAATAAAACTACCGACAAAGCAGAGAAAATAGATACATTAATAGAACAATTTAAAATTAATGGAAATGTAGCAGTAAATGCTGTTTGTACTGATGTAGTTAATTTTTCAGCAGCAGAATGGAACAGTTGGGGAGAAGAAGAGCAACAAAAAGTGTTAATGAATTACCGCATTACTTTTTTATCGGATACTTGGGTAAACTGGTGCCCTGCGTTGGGAACGGTATTGGCAAATGATGAAATTAAAGACGGTGTTTCTGAGCGTGGCGGACATCCTGTGGAGCAAAAATTAATGCGTCAATGGAGCATGCGAATTACTGCGTATGCCGAGCGTTTACTTTCAGGATTAGATGGATTAGATTGGACGGATTCTATTAAAGATATACAAAGAAACTGGATTGGAAAAAGTGTGGGAGCATCTTTACGCTTTACCATCTCTCCCCCTTCGGGGGAGTCGGAGGGGGCTATTGAAGTTTTTACCACTCGTCCCGATACCATTTTTGGAGTATCGTTTATGGTGTTGGCACCAGAGCATCCTTTAGTAAATGAAATTACTACTCCCGAACAAAAAGCTGAGGTGGAAGCTTATCAAAAAGCAGCTTCATTAAAATCGGAAAGAGACCGACAATCAGATATTAAAAATATTACAGGAGCATTTACTGGAGCTTTTGTCATTCATCCGTTTACGGGCGATAAAGTGCAAATTTGGATAGGTGATTATGTGTTGGCAAGTTACGGAACCGGAGCTGTAATGGCTGTGCCTTGTGGCGACCAACGTGATTGGGATTTTGCTACTCATTTTGGTATTGAGATTAAAAACATTTTTAAAGATAAAGACATTTCGGAAGGAGCTTATGCTGAGAAAGATGCGGTTATTGCAAATTCTGATTTTTTAAATGATTTACCTGCGAAAGAAGCCATAAAAAAAGCCATTACCGAAATTGAAAAAAGAGGTATAGGCAAAGGCAAAACACAATACAGATTAAGAGATGCTGTTTTTTCTCGTCAGCGTTATTGGGGAGAACCCTTTCCTGTGTATTACAAAAACGAAGTGCCTTATTTAATTCCTTCGGAATGTTTGCCAATAGAATTGCCTGAGGTTGAAAAATATTTACCAACTGAAGACGGGAAACCTCCTTTAGGAAATGCAAAAAATTGGCATTGGGATGAAAAAAATAAAAAAATAGTTTCTGTTCCTGTAGGTCAAAAGCCCCCTTCGGGGATTTGGGGGCTTGAACTCAACACCATGCCGGGTTGGGCGGGAAGCAGTTGGTATTTTTTACGTTATATGGATCCAACCAACAACAATGAGTTTGTTGCCAAAGAAAAAGTGGATTATTGGCAAAATGTAGATTTATACATTGGTGGAGCAGAACATGCTACCGGACATTTATTGTATGCTCGTTTTTGGACGAAGTTTTTATACGATTTAGGCTACATCCCATTTGATGAGCCGTTTAAAAAGATGATTAACCAAGGAATGATTCAGGGGGTTTCAGAGAAAATAATGATGAATAAAACATTTACAACTGAAACTAATCGTGTTTTGCTTTTTAATCCGAATAAATCTGCTTCGCCTGATCAAAGAATAGTAATGCCTTATGTAGATGAAAATGATGGTTATCAAGATGCACATATTTATTATAGTAAAGATGTTGCTGATAATGTAGGGTTTGAAACAGTTGAAAAACATGTTCCTATTTCTTTTGTTCAAAATCATGAAATAAATTCAGAAAGTATGATTGGGTTAAGTCATATGGAAGGATTTAAAAAAGCAGTATTTGTTTGTGAGGGCGGATTTTGGTACAAAGGAGCCTTTAAACGATTTTTTGAAGGTTCTGATAAATTTATTACTACTCCAGAAGTAGAAAAAATGTCTAAATCCAAGTACAACGTGCAAACACCAGATGAGTTAGTAGAAAAGTTTGGAGCAGACACCTTGCGTTGCTACGAAATGTTTTTAGGACCATTAGAACAACACAAACCTTGGGATACACAAGGAATTACGGGAGTTCATGGGTTCTTAAAAAAACTATGGCGTTTGTATCATAGTGGAGAAAACGAAAGTTTTTATGTTGATGAAACTCCTATTTTGGCTAGTGCGGATGGAAGTCCTCACCCTTCGGGGGAGTTAGAGGGGGCTAAATCCTTACACAAAACCATTAAAAAAGTAAAAGAAGACATTGAGCGTTTTTCGTTTAATACGCCAGTTTCCGCTTTTATGATATGCGTCAACGAGTTGACTGCCTTAAAATGTAACAAACGTGAAATTTTAGAACCACTATTGATTATTTTAGCACCTTATGCTCCACACATTGCAGAGGAATTGTGGGCAAAATTGGGTAATACTGAAAGTATTACTTATGCTGTTTTTCCAAAACACAATGATGCATACTTGGTAGAAAGCAATCACAAATACCCGGTTTCTTTTAATGGAAAAATGCGTTTTATGTTAGAACTTCCTGCCGATATGAGCAAAGAAGCCATAGAAAAAGAAGTATTGGCAAACGAACAAGCTCAAAAATACTTGGAAGGGAAAACGCCTAAAAAAGTGATTGTTATTCCACAAAAAATTGTGAACGTAGTGGTGTGATTAAAACCACTATTTTTACATGGAAATAGAACTATTTATTAAATACATCGTAAATGAAGCGTTCTTCTTTAAAAAAAATATAAACTAACACTTTAAAAATTAGAAATATGAAAAAAATATTTACTCTTTTAACTATCTTATTAAGTAGCCTTTATTCCTATTCTCAATGTAACATTTTTGCAGATGACTTTGAAACAGGTTCTTTAGCAACTCAATGGCAATTTGGAACAGGAACTTACACCAGAAATGTAACAGGTGTTACTCCCGGACAAGGTAGTTTTTCTTTTGAACATAATGGCAGTAGTGCTTTTTATGAAGGTACTTATGCTACTTTTACTCCAAGTCAGCCTAGCTATATTTCATTTAGAATGAAAACAACTACCACCACTACAGCTAATGGTTATGTGGTGATTGGAGATGCTAATATTAATGCAGATAATGGAATATTATTTTGCTATTTTAACAGCACCAATAGTTTGCGTTTTTTTGGCTCAACCGGGCAAAATTTTCCTGTAATTGCCAACCAGTGGTATCATGTGGAAGTACAAAACATCAATTGGACTGCCAGAACAATGGATATTTATTTAGATGGGAACTTGATTTTAACATCATGGCCATTTAGATCAGCATCTGCCACAACAATGGATAGAATTCATTTATTTAATCTAAGTACTGCAACAGCAATGTATGATGACATCATTATTGGCAATGCTCCATTAACAGGTTCTGTAACAAGCACCATTTGTAATAATGATAGTGTGATAGTAAATGGAACCGTTTATAACGCAACCAACCCTTCAGGAACAGAAGTATTCACGAATGTTGGTCCAAATAATTGTGATTCAACTGTAACGATTAATTTAACTGTTTTACCTGCTTTAACAGGAACTATTAATCAAACAATTTGTTTTGGAGATAGTATAGTTGTTAATGGAACTACTTATAATACAACGGTTAGTGGAGCCACTGAGGTATTCACGAATATTGGTGCTAACAATTGCGATTCAACTGTAACTATTAACTTAACAGTGAATCCAGCAATAGATATTACTACAAATGTAAGTGGTAATACCATTACAGCAAATGAAACAGGAGCGTCTTACCAATGGTTAGATTGCGATAATAGTAATGCAGTAATTAATGGAGAAACCTCTCAAAGTTTTACAGCAACAATTACCGGAAATTATGCAGTAGAAATTACTGTAGGAAACTGTGTTGACACATCAGCTTGTGAAAATATTACTGTTGTCGGAATTGATGAGTTAAGTAAAACAGATGTTACTATTTATCCAAACCCAAACAATGGGATTTTTAATATAATTACTTCAGAACAAGCAAATATTACTATTTATAATATGTTAGGGGAAATGGTGCTGACAAATGTATTAAATAGAGGAACTCATATTTTATCATTAAATAGTCATCCTAAAGGGGTTTATTTTGTTAATATTCAGCAAAATGAAAGTGTTACAACTTATAAGATGATAGTGAAATAATAAAACATCATAAATTCTGTATTAAAGAAAAGACTGTCTGGAAAGGCAGTCTTTTTTGTTTTAGATAGAAATTGTTTTATGCTCAATATACAAGGTTTAATTAAATAGAAGTATTAGAAAATGAGCAGTCTAATAGATAGTTGGAAGGGTAGCATATCTAAAAATGAATATGGTATTTAAACTAATCTTAATCATCGGTTAACATTTTAAATTTGATTAGATGAAATTTAATGGGTAACTATGCAAAAACTTAAAAATGATAATAGTATGAAAAAACTAATACTTTCTTTATTTTGTGTAGGTACATTTATAAGTGTCCAAGCACAACTACAACAAGATAATAGAACAATTTCTTTTGGAACAAGTAGTAAACAAAATAATGTAATCAATAAAGGACTTACTACATGTAGTAATGATACGCTTGATTATACACTTGCAAAAGCAACAGGCTTAGCGTCATTAAACCTTAATAATGCAACTTCTGCTCAAGCATTATCACTGTATTACAACGCTCCTCAAGCTATAACGGTTCATGGAGCAACATTTTATGCCTATAAAATAGATGCAAATGGTGGAACAACATTAAATGCTACTGTTGAATTATATTTGGCAGGAACCGATTCAATGCCCACAGGAACGCCATTGGCAAGTGGAACAATTACAGTTGATACTACTTTTGGAGGTGGAGCATTATCGGTACTAGAAAAAAACATTTCGTTTTCAACTCCAGTTACGGTAAATCAACCTTATGTAATTGTTATTGGAAATTATTCTGCTAATGGTATGGGAATGGTTTGTAACTCATGGACAGCTGCAGATGGTGGACAAGAGTGGTTAGCAGGAGTAGATTTAGCCGGAACATGGACTCGTTCATACAATATACTCGTTGGAGGTGTTCCTTTTGATGCTGATCCCTTAGTATTACCGCATGTTTCTTATGATTTAACTTCGGATTTTTCAGCTACTCCACTATATTTTAATACAGCACCTACAAATGTAACATTTACTGATAATTCATCTCCCATATTACAAGATAGAATGTACAATCAGGCAGCATTTATTGCTGCTACTCAATTATCTTATACTTATAATTTTGGTGATGGAAGTCCGGAAGTTAATGCTATTAACACTAACAATAATTACAATCTTGTACAACCTTACACAGTTATTTTAAAAGACACGCTTTTTGGTTGGAGAGTTAATTGTAGTAGTTCTGATACGCTTACGCTTAATACCCCTGCTGATTTAGTAATTACAGAAATTATGTATAACCCACCTGAAGCAGGAACTGACACAAGTGAGTTTATTGAAATATATAACAATGGAGCTAGTGCTATTAACTTACAAGATTTTACCTGTACGGGTGGAATCTACACATTCCCAAATGTAAATTTAGCTGCAGGTGCATATTATGTTATTACAATTGATAGTAGCGGTTTTTATAATACTTATGGATTTAGTGCAGATGGTGTTTTTACAAGTGGACTAAGTAATGCTGGTGAAAGTATAGTAATAAAAAATCCTGTAGGGACAGTTATTGACTCTGTTTTTTATGATGATGTTGCTCCATGGCCATCAGGTATTGCAGCCGGCCAACCAGATGGAGGAGGAGCTTCTTTAATTTTATGTGATGTAAATACTGATAACAACATAGGATCTAATTGGTTCGCATGTACAACTAGTGCTAATATTACTATTAATGGACTTCCTGTTTTAGCTAGTCCGGGAGTGGCTAATACATGTGCACCTCTTTGTAATAATCCGGATGTTCCTACAGTATCTACTAACCCAACTACTGTTTGTGATGGAGCAACTACAACATTAACAATTACAGGTAATTTAAATGATGCTAGTAAATGGTATATTTATACCGGTTCTTGTGGAGGAACTATTGTAGATTCAACAGCAAATAGTACTTATGTGGTAACCCCTACCGGACCAAGCACTACTTACTTTATTAGAGGTGAAGGAAATTGCGTAACTCCTGGAAGTTGTGGAAATGTAACGGTAAATGTGTTGCCTGCTTTAACTGGTTCTGTTACGAATACTATCTGTAACAATGGTAGTGTTGTTGTAAATGGAACGACATATAATGCAGGAAATCCTTCAGGAACAGAAGTATTTACGAATGTTGGTCCAAATGGATGTGACTCTACAGTAACTATTAATTTAAATGTTTTATCTGCTTTAACAGGAACTATTAATCAAACAATTTGTTTTGGAGATAGTATAGTTGTTAATGGAACTACTTATAATACAACGGTTAGTGGAGCCACTGAGGTATTCACGAATATTGGTGCTAACAATTGCGATTCAACTGTAACTATTAACTTAACAGTGAATCCAGCAATAGATATTACTACAAATGTAAGTGGTAATACCATTACAGCAAATGAAACAGGAGCGTCTTACCAATGGTTAGATTGCGATAATAGTAATGCAGTAATTAATGGAGAAACCTCTCAAAGTTTTACAGCAACAATTACCGGAAATTATGCAGTAGAAATTACTGTAGGAAACTGTGTTGACACATCAGCTTGTGAAAATATTACTGTTGTCGGAATTGATGAGTTAAGTAAAACAGATGTTACTATTTATCCAAACCCAAACAATGGGATTTTTAATATAATTACTTCAGAACAAGCAAATATTACTATTTATAATATGTTAGGTGAAATGGTGCTGACAAATGTATTAAATGGAGGAACTCATGTTTTATCATTAAATAATCATCCTAAAGGAGTTTATTTTGTTAATATTCAGCAAAACGAAAGTGTTACAACTTATAAGATGATAGTGAAATAACAAAACATCATAATTCAACATTATAAAAAAGTTATTCTTTTACCCAAAAGAATAACTTTTTTTGTTTTACATCAAAATTGTTTTATCTTCGGGACATAAAATTTAAATCAAATCAAATGAAAAACAAAATGGTAAAAACGGGAATCTTGTTAGGTGTTTCAATATTCTCGATAGTTTTCTTTCATGGAAAAACAATCGCAAACAATACCACGAGTAAAGTAACAAGTATTAATATTACAGAGGTTTGGGAAGAAGTTAAACAAGAAAATGGCGTGAAGGTTTATTATACTTTAGTTGAAGAAAATGGAAATACGTTTCTTAAGCTAAAGTTTGAAAATACAACAAATACTGTCATTAATTTTAATTGGACATTAAAAAACAATACTGAAGTTATTGTTACAGAAAAGACAAATAAAATTGAAGCAGGGCAATCAATAGAAATATATGATGCTACTATGTTAATTCCATTTCAAAATGGAGGTTCTTTTCAAAATTATTCAATATTAATCTCTAAAAAATAAGAACATATGAAAAAATTTATACTACAAATGACATTAGTAATTTCTACATTACTTATGGTGGCTAATGTAAAAGCTCAATGTCCAACAATTACTTGTTTAAATGATACGGTTGTAAATAATGATTCAGGACTTTGTTCTGCAGTTGTAAATTATGCAGCACCTTTTGTTATTGATTCTTGTGCTATTATTCGAGATACATTGTTTTATTCAGGAGCAATTGTAAACTGGACAGTACCAACAGGAGTAACTAACCTTAGTATTGAAGCTAGAGGAGCTGAGGGAAGTAATAATACTTCATCAGGTGTTCCAGCAGGATTGGGAGCCATAATGATGGGTGATTTTACTGTAAATCCTGGAGATGTTTTTAAAGTATTAGTTGGTCAACAATATACAAATACACTAGGTAATGGTGGTGGTGGCGGAACCTTTGTAACAGATATCTCAAATAATCCACTTATAGTTGCTGGTGGTGGCGGAGGTAGTTCTCAAGATACAGATTCGCCAAATAAACATGGTCAAGTTGGAACAACTGGAGGGACTGGTGCTGGAGGTGGTGGAATTGGAGGATCTGCTGGTAATGGTGGAAGTATTGGTGCTTCATTTGCATCTGGTGCAGGTGCTGGTTTGTTAACTAATGGTGCAGATGGATGGACTGCTGCTTCTGGTGGTTTTTCTTTTCTAAATGGTGGATCAGGGGGAACTGCAAATACAAATGCTCAAGGAGGATTTGGTGGAGGAGGAAGTGGCTCTAGTTATGTTGTTGGTGGCGGAGGTGGAGGATACTCTGGAGGAGGTTCTGGTTCAAACAGTGCTGGGTCTGGCGTTGGTGGGGGAGGTGCCTCATTTAACTCAGGTACAAACCAGAATAATAGTGGTGGAGCAAATTCAGGACATGGTATGGTCGTGTTTACTTATACTAACTCATCTACATTAACCGTTACACAGTTAGCAGGTCTTGCAAGTGGTTCTAACTTTCCAGTAGGTGTTACAACAAATACTTTTGAAGTATCTAATGGAACACAAATGGATACCTGTTCTTTTAATGTAACAGTAATAGATACTACATTGCCGATAATTACTTGCCCATCTAATGTAACAACGTGTGATTCTGTTGTTACTGGAATTTCTCCAACAACTTCTGATAACTGTGGAAATGAAACAGTCGCATATTTATTAAGTGGTGCAACAACAGGTTCTGGAAATGGAGATGCAAGCGGCACAATATTCAATGTTGGAATTACTAATGTTCAATATACTGTTACTGACACTTCTGGTAATGTTGAAATCTGTAGTTTTGATGTTGAGGTACAATCATGTGTGGGTGTAAATGAAAATTCGTTAAATAATATGGAAATTTATCCAAATCCAACAAATAGTACGGTAAGTATCAATCTTAAAAAATCAATTATAAATGCAGAATATATGTTGACAAGTATAGAGGGGAAAGTTGTTCAGCAAGATAGATTTTCAGGAACTCAATTAATTATCGATTTACACAATGAACCTAAAGGAGTTTATTTTCTAAAAATAGAAAATAAAGTAATGAAGTTGATTAAAGAGTAACTTAAAAAGTAGTTTATAAAAAAAAACACGCAACTATTTTAATAGGTTGCGTGTTTTTTTTTATTACATTAAAAATTAATGGCAATTTTTATCTAAAGTAGCTTCAATATTTAATTCAACCACCGACCATAATTTACTTTCTCCGTCAGCACCTTTGTGTAAATCTTCACATACGCTGTTTAATGCAGTAATAGCATCTCCACCGCTCCAATCCAATACGTCAATTTCTCCAGTTAAAACAATGGTATTATCGTTTACAGTATAATCCAAGGTTGCTTCTTTCTCAATATCATTCATGGTAAGGTAAAAAATAGCCGTTCCACTTTCGTTATCTCCTTTGGCAGATTTTCCATGTCCGATAATTAAGTCAGTAGCGGCCATGCTGCCAAAAAACGATTCAATAATTTTTTTATCCCTTCCTTCATCTTTGGTAAATGTACTTTCTGTCTTAATAGTAAAATTAATACCATTAACGATGTCGGTAATTTTGGTAGATTTATCACCTCCTTTAACCAACACCTGATTGAAAGTTCCACCAACACCTACTTTTTCAGTAGTTTTAAAAGCTGTCCAATTTACAGTTGCTGTTGAATTTTTTGTAAACTGGTAAAAACAAATGGGTTCACTATTAGTAGCTTGTTCATTTTTTGTTTCGTTTCCACCTCCACAAGCGGTTAATAATATTGCAGAAGCAGTTATTGGTAAAAATATTCTTTTCATAATTTATTAATTTTAGTTAGATTTGGCTCAAAATTAAGATAATTAGCTAGCAAAGTCAATGAAAAATGTATTCTTTTTAATATTCGTATTATTCGGTTTTTCAACTGTTGCATTAGCAAAAATTGATAGCTTAGAGCGGTATGTTAATCAGTTATCAACTGCCAATGAAAAATTTGATGCTTATAACGATTTGGTATCCTTAACATTAAGTTCTTTACCAGATAAATCTCACCAATACGCTACCATTCAATTAGCAATTGCACAAGCTGATTCTCAGTTTGCTAAAGCAAATCTGAACATCGGATTAAGCTATGATTACCGTTTAAAATTCGATTCAGCTATTTTTTATTATAATATTGCCTTAGAAAAATATGAACAAATAGGAAGCGTTTTTTGGGTGGGACAAACTTACCTCAATTTGGGAATTGTTAATTATTACAAAGGCGATTTTGATAAAGCTGTAGAGCATTATTATAATGCCATAGCTATGTTTGATAGCATTAATTATTTACCTTCTATTAGCTCTATTTATATCAATTTAGGAAGTTTATTTCAGGAGAAACAAGATTATAATCGTTCTCTTTATTTTCTTAGAAAAGCCATAGAGGTTAATAAGCAATTAAACGATAGCTCATCATTGGCTGCTATTTATAACAACTTAGGCATTAATTATAAAAAATTAAATAAAATCGATTCTGCCATTTATTTTTATGAGGAATCTATTAGGTTAAAAAAATCATTAAAAGAAGAAAGTTATTTAGCTAGTACCTTGTCAAATTTAGGTCAATTGTACTTGCTTTTAGAAAACTACGATTTAGCTCTAAAATACCATTTAGAATCTCTTTCTTTAGAACGTAAGTTTAACAATGAACTTGGTATTTGCCAATCTTATGTGAATATCGGAGAGGTTTTTTTGGCTAAAGAAGACTTTGTAAGTGCTGCTTTTTATATCAACAATGGGTATGAAAAAGCAAAAGAATTAAAAACCCTTGATAACCTTATTGCCTCTACCCACGCTATGGCTTTACTTTATGAGAAAACCAATGATTTTAAAAAAGCCTATCAATTTCATATTTTACATAGCAATTATAAAGATTCATTATTGAACGAACGGTTAAATACCACTATTGCTGAAATGGATGCGAAATATCAAAATGAAGCCAATCGTAAAGAAATAGCCTTGTTAAGCAAAGAAAAAGAATTGCAAGAGGCTGTTATTCAACGACAAGCTACTTTTAGAATAGCTTTAATTATTGGGTTAGTATTAATTTTAGTAATTCTAACAATAATCATGTTGGCATACCGACAAAAAAAGAAAGCCAATGAATTGTTGGCAGAGCAAAAAAATGCCATAGAACATAAAAACAAAGAAATTACCGACAGCATCAATTATGCAGAAAGAATACAGCAAGCACTTTTGTTTACCGAAGAAAGTGAGTTTTTGAAAACATACGATAATTTTATTCTTTATTTACCAAAAGATATTGTTAGTGGCGACTTTTATTGGGTAAATGAAAACAATAATTTTACTTACATAGCTGTTGCCGATTGCACCGGACATGGAGTTCCGGGAGCTTTTATGAGTATGTTAGGCATTTCTTTTTTAAATGAAATTACTACTAATAATGAGTTAATCTCTCCAGCTGAAGTTTTAAATCAACTAAGAGAAAAAGTAATTACCAATTTGGGGCAAAAAGGACAATTAGGCACTTCTAAAGATGGAATGGATATCTCATTAATTAGGGTAAATAATAATAGTAAAGAAATAGAGTGGGCGGGAGCAAACAATCCGCTTTGGATATATAGAAAAGCAGAATTGATAGAACTAAAACCCGACAAACAACCCATTGGTTATTATGTGCATCCAACACCTTTTACTAACCATCAGTTAAAATTAAAAAAAGAAGATAAAATATATTTATTTTCAGATGGTTATGTTGATCAATTTGGTGGGGAAAACAACAAAAAATTCATGAAAAAACGCTTGAAAGAACTTTTTGAACAACAATTTAAAACACCTATTAAAGAGCAAAAATACATTTTAGTAGAACAATTTAAGATATGGAAAGGCACTAACGAACAAGTGGATGATGTTTGTATGATAGGTTTTGAGGTGTGAGAGGGATTAGGTATTAGGTGGTAGTCGATAAGCTTTAGTTATATCACATCTCGCAGTCTTCAAATCTCTAACTGTCATGCTCGAAATTTTGGGAGCAACGGAAAAATTATCGGGAATCTTAAAGTGAGGCCACGAATGAGTGAAAGCTCTTTTGGTGAGTAGTAAAAAATGTTTTTTTTACACTACTTCTTTATTTTCTCCAAACATAAGGCTATGCTTCCCAAAATGCCTTGTATTGCAAAAAAATAATTCATTTTCATTATTATATTTTGACTTTAAACAACTTCATAAACAACTTGGCACACATTAAAATAAACAATTTCTAAAGAATAATATTTCTGATCTTAATTGAGTGTGCGACCGATAATAAATCGGAAAAGAAAAATTAATAATCAATTTCGACCTGAATACTACTACTTATATCTTTTAAGGTTCGATTAATTAATAAAATTGAAATCTAACTTGTGCCAACGTTTTAAACAGAAATAGTATAATTTCAACGTTTAAATTTAAAGCATTTGCAAATTTCTTAATCCAATATCGCAGCAATTCCGGGTAAAGTTTTTCCTTCTAAATATTCTAACATAGCACCTCCGCCAGTACTTACATGGCTCATTTTATCAGCTAAGTTAAATTGATTTACAGCAGCTACAGAGTCGCCACCACCAACTAAAGAAAAAGCTCCATTTGAAGTTGCTTCAGCAATAGCTTCTGCAACAGTTTTAGTTCCTTTCTCGAAGTTGCTCATTTCAAAAACACCCATTGGTCCGTTCCACAAAATAGTTTTAGAGTTTTTAATACAATTGCTATAAGCTGTAATTGCTTTTTCGCCAATATCTAAACCCATCCAGCCATCAGGAATATTGTTGGTATCGAAAATTTTCACTTCGCTTTCATTATTAAATGCTGTTGAGGTAACACTATCTTCAGGAAGTAAAATAGCCACATTTTTAGCGTTGGCTTTTTCTAAAATTTCTTTAGCAGTTGCTAAAAAATCATCTTCAACTAACGAATTACCAATATTTCCTCCTAATGCTTTAATAAAGGTAAAGACCATTCCTCCACCAATAATTAAGTTGTCAATACTATCCAATAAATTTTCTATAATAATTATTTTGCTCGAAACTTTAGCTCCACCAACAATTGCTGTTACTGGCTTAACATTGTTTTTTAATACTTTAGAAACGCTTTCAATTTCTTTAGCTAATAAATAACCAAAATACTTGTTGTTAGGAAAAAACTGAGCAATAATGGCTGTTGAAGCGTGAGCTCTGTGAGCAGTTCCAAAAGCATCGTTCACATAAACATCCCCCAATTTAGCCAACTTTTCAGAAAAAGCTACATCGCCTTTGGTTTCTTCAGTATAAAATCTAAGGTTTTCTAACAATAACACTTCTCCACTTTTTAGTTGAGCAGCTTTTTCTGTAGCTTCTTTTCCTATACAATCGTTTGCAAAATGAATAGTTGTGCCTACCAATTTCTCTAAAGTAGCAATAGTGTGTTTTAATGAAAATTTTTCTTCAGGTCCGTTTTTTGGTCTGCCTAAGTGCGACATTAAAATTACAGTTCCGCCATCATTTAATATTTTTTTAATACTAGGAATGGATGCTGAAATTCTGGTATCATCAGTAACTTCAAATTTATCGTTGAGCGGTACATTAAAATCTACTCGTATTAATGCTTTTTTTCCTGAAAAGTTAAAATTATCAATTGTGTTCATAGAAAATGGTTGATGTTTAAAAGGGTTTAATTTTTAAGTTAAGTAAACTCAAAAACTTTATTTGCGGCAAAGGTAAAATTTCTTCTTAATTTAGCTCATATTTAAAGTGTATAAATTACCGTTTCTATGTTGTTTAAAGATATTGTTGGACATCAAGCCATTAAGCAAAAATTAATAACTATTATTAATAGCGAAAGAATTAGTCATGCCCAACTTTTTTTAGGAAAAGAGGGTAGTGGCAATTTAGCTATGGCATTGGCGTATGTTCAGTATTTATATTGTTTAAATAAAACAGAAAATGATGCTTGTGGCACTTGTTCATCATGTGTTAAGGTTAATAAATTGGTTCATCCAGATATACATTTTGTTTTTCCTGTAGCCACCAACGAAAAAGTTAAAAAAGACCCTGTAAGCAACAACTTTATTGAAAGTTGGAGAGCTTCATTTTTAGAAAATCCTTACATGAGTTTGGAGCAATGGCAAGAAATAGCAGAAACAGGCAACAAACAATTGCTTATAAGTTCTAAAGAAAGTGCTGAAATTTTAAAAATTCTTAGTCTAAAAACGTACGAAGCTCCTTATAAAACCATGATTATTTGGTGTCCAGAAAAGATGAATGCTGCTTCTGCAAACAAATTGCTAAAAATACTAGAAGAGCCCCCACAAAAAACACTTTTCTTACTTGTTGCTACTGATGTAGAAGAACTTTTGCCAACCATTATTTCAAGAGTTCAAATCTTAAAAATTAATGCGGTAGATGAAAATGAGTTAGCTCAATATGCCATGGAAAAATATCAGGTAGATGCTCAAAAAGCAAAAGATATGGCCCTAATGGCAAATGGAAGTGTAAATGAGTTAAAACAGTTGTTAAATCAGATGGACAATTCTACTTATTTTAGAGAAATGTTTATTCAGCTAATGCGTTCTGCTTTTGTAGCAAATGTTCCCGGTTTAATAGATTGGACAGATGAAATGGCAAAAATCGGAAGGGAAAAGCAAAAACAATTTTTGAACTATGCCTTACACTTGGTGAGAGAAAGTTTAATGATGAACTATGGCAGTAGTGCTGTTGGCAAAAAAACTTCTCAAGAAGCTCAGTTTTTGGATAAATTTGCTCCTTATGTGCATGGTGCCAACTGCTTAGATATTATTGCTTTGTTTGATAAAGCTGCTTACCACATTGAAAGAAACGGTAATCCAAAACCTATTTTTTTAGATGTTGCTTTAAAACTTACCAAATTGTTACGGGTTAAACAGCCTGTTTTAGAGTAACATTCATCGCACTATTACACTTTTGTATCTACATAAATAGTAACTATTCAGAAGTGTGTGCAAATTGTGTGTAGTCGTAATTTATGAATGGTAGATAATTCAAACTAGAGTTCGCTTATATTCATGAATTCAGACCACTTGATAATAGATGAAAAGTTTAGGTAATTTTCTTTACAGCCTGTTGAAAACAACTTCTACAAAGAGGTTCGTAAGTATCGGTCTCCCCTAACTGAACCAGTTTATCATTGGCATTTATTCTATGAGAATGATTGGCTAACTCTCCACAATGCATACAAATAGCATGTACTTTTGTAATGTATTCTGCACAAGCCATAATTTGTGGCATTGGTCCAAAAGGGTTTCCTTTAAAATCCATATCTAATCCGGCAACAATAACCCTAATTCCACTATTTGCTAGTTGGTTACATACGGCTACCAAGCCATCATCAAAAAATTGAGCCTCATCAATACCTACCACCTCTACATTGTTAGCTAAAATAATAATGTTAGAAGAAGAAGGAACAGGAGTAGAATGAATTTCATTTGCATCATGAGAAACTACCTTTTCTTCATCGTAACGGGTATCAATTTCAGGCTTAAAAATCTCTACATGTTGCTTAGCGAACTTAGCACGCTTCATTCTGCGTATAAGTTCCTCGGTTTTTCCAGAAAACATAGAACCACAGATAACTTCTATCCAGCCTTTCTTTTTTGATGTGTGTATGGAATTTTCTAAAAACATATATTTAATAAGTTGTAAAACTAATCGTTTTTTTACTATTTTTATAGTTCAAAATAGTAGATTAATAAATTTTTTTTGTTGTAGTATGGAAGTAAATAAAATAAGAAAAGAGCTAAATGAGTTACTTAAAAACATTGTAGAACATTCAGAAAGTTTCCCAGCAAATAGACCTATTCCATCATTAGAAGTTAGTGCTGTTATTTCTAAAGTAAATAAAATGCAAGAGCGACTAAATGTATTAAGATATTTATTAGAAATTCAGGAGAATAAACAAAAAAACTCTCCATATACAAAACAATTTGATTCTCAAAAAGAAGTATTAATAGCTGAAGATACTACTATTTCTGAAATAAACACCACTAAACAAATTGATGAAAAAGAATCACGCCCTATTAATATTTCAGATAATAATAAAGAAGAATTAGCTAATGAACAATTAGATGAAGCTTCTATTAACGAAGTAAAAGACAGAAAAAACAATCAAGAAATTGCACAAAAATTAAGCAGAATACCTTTACAAAGTTTAAAAGAAGCATTCTCTTTAAACGATAGGTATTTGTATGCTAATGAGTTGTTTGGTAAAGATATGGAAGCATTTAATAATTTAATTAAATCCATTGACGAATCTAATAATATTAATGAAGCTCATGAGAAACTTATTACAGCCAAAACGCAATATAATTGGGATGAGGAAAATAATTTATATGTGGAGTTTAACATATTGATAGAAAGAAGATTTAGCTAATTTAAGTTTGTCTTTAAAGTCGGCAGTCATCAATTTTCTGTCGGCAAAGGTTTCTGAAAACTGTTGTTTTTTACCAACTGAAGACTGGAGACTTGATTGTAAAAACTCATGACTATACTATATAGACACACAATAATAAAAGAACTAAAGTAATGTTTAAAAATAGTTTATTTTTTTTGGGATTTTTTTTATTGGTATTTTCCGCTAAAAGTCAGGATGTAGTTTATGCAAAAAAGATGTTAGATACTTTAGCATCATCTTATTTTGAAGGTAGAGGTGCAGTAAAAAACGGAGAAAAAAAAGCAGCAGATTTTATTGCCAAAGAATATAAAAAGCACGGATTAAAACCTTTTAAAGAAAGTTTTTTGCAACATTTTAGTTACAACATTAATACCTTTTCAGGGAAGTTGGAGGTAACTATAGAAAATGAAAAATTAATTCCCGGAAAAGATTATATTGTAGGAGCAGCATCAAGCAAATTGCAAGGAGATTTTGATTTAGTACATTATAACTCTAGCAATTTACCCACTAAAAAAGAGTTACAAAAACTAACCAAGAGAGGTTTTTTCCTTAATAAAATAATTGTTATTGATGATGTAGAGATAGCAAACCACAATGAAATTCTAAAAGCACTCCAAATTAATATTTTTAATGCAGCAGGAATAATTATATTAGAAAATAAACTAACTCAATCAATAGCCACTTCTTATGAAAAGTATGCTGTACTTCATGTATTGAGAGGAGTAATAGATCGAAATGCAAAAAATATTTCAATAAATATTAATCAGCAATTAATCAGCAATTTTAAATCGCAAAATGTAATTGGTTATATAGAGGGAACCGATTTTCCTGATTCAATTATTGCAGTTTCTGCTCATTACGATCATTTAGGAAGAATGGGTGATGAGGTTTATTTTCCGGGAGCTAACGATAATGCAGCGGGAGTGGCTATGTTGCTCAATTTTGCTAAACAATTTAGTGAAAATCTACCTAAAAAAACCATGGTTTTTATGGCCTTTGGAGCAGAAGAATCTGGTATTATAGGCTCTCGCTATTTTGTGGAAAACCCCACTTTTGAATTAAAAAGATTAAATTTTCTTATTAATCTAGATGTTATTGGAACAGGAACAGATGGTGTTATGGTAGTAAATGGTGCTGATTTGCCACAAGCATTTGCTTTGCTAGAATTGTGCAACGAAAAAAAATATGTACCTGAAATTAAAAAACGTAAAAATGCACCCAACAGCGACCATTTTTGGTTTGCTCAAAAAGGAATTCCCGCCTTTTTTATCTATGGATTAGGTGGCGGAACTGCTTATCATGATATTGATGATACTCCCGATAAGTTGAAATTGGAAAAATACAATGATGTGTTTTTGTTAATCAGAGATTTTATTATACAATTATAACAAGTATTAATGGTGTTGAGCATAGTGAAAAGGATAAAGATTGGGAGTTGCATAATTAGCTTGCTATTAATGCTTTATCTGATTAATGTTTCAGTAGTTTTAGCACAAACATCCGTAGTAAAAGCTACCACACCCAAAGCTAATTTTACCAATTTTAATACAGAGCAAGGCTTGGCATTAAGTTCTATTTCTTGTGGAATTATCGACCAAAGAGGTAATTTATGGTTTGGTACTTTTGGCGGAGGTGTTAGTCGTTTCAATGGTAAACAATTTACCACATTTACTACTGCAAATGGATTGGCAAACAACACCATTTGGTGTGCTTTTGAAGATAGTAAAGGTAACTTATGGTTTGGCTCGGATGGAGGTGGAGTAAGTATGTTTGATGGCAATAAATTTATTACCTATACCATAAAAAATGGATTACCCCAAAATACCATTTTAACCATTTTTGAAGATAGTAAAGGTAATTTATGGTTGGGAACTAAAGAAGCTGGAGCAAGTAAGTTTGATGGTAAAAGCTTTTTAAACTTTGATGTAAGCAGCGAAACATCACAAAATTCGGTTTGGAGTTTTTTAGAAGATAAAAAAGGTAGTATTTGGATGGGAACAGGAGGTGCTGGTTTATTGCGTTATAACGGAAAAAGTTTTGTAAATTATTCCATTGCTGATGGGTTGAGTAGTAACAACATTAAAGCAATGGTAAAAAATAAACAAGGAGATTTTTGGATAGCCACAGAACAAGGACTTACTATCTTTGATGGTAATAATTTTAAAACCTTAACCACACAAAATGGACTGCCCAACAACAACATTAGTACAATAATTATAGATAAATCTGAAAATATTTGGTTAGGAACAAAAAACCAAGGTATTATTAAAATAAACGAAAGTTGTTATACTTCATCCAAAACTAATTTCTCAGAGTGTATAACCAATTTTACTGTTGAAGAAGGGTTGTCTCACAATAGAGTTTTTAGCATTACGGAAGATGTAAATGCTAATCTATGGATAGGTACTTATGGAGGAGGTGTGAGCCGATATAACGGAGATGCCTTTTTTATCTATACAACCAATCAAGGAATGCCCCAAAATAGGGTTTGGAGTACTTTAGAAGATAAAGAAGGAAATATGTGGTTTGGAACTAACGATAAGGGTGTTTGTAAGTTTGATGGAGCAACTTTTATAACATACACCACAAAAGATGGATTAGCTAACAATACGGTTTGGGCAATACACCAAGACAAACTTGGTAATATTTGGTTTGGAACAGAAGGTGGAGGTGTAAGCAAGTTTGATGGCAAAAAATTTATTACATACACTACCAGTAAAGGCTTAATTCATGATGACATAAGAAGCATCACAGAAGATAGACAAGGTAATATGTGGTTTGGTTCTAACGGAGGAGGAGTAAGTAAATTTAATGGAGAAAAATTTGAAAACTACACAACATCAAACGGACTACCTTTTAATAATGTAAGAAGCTTGATGTCTGATAAAAAAGGAAATGTATGGTTAGGAACTAATGGCGGTGGAGTTAGTGTTTTTGATGGTAAAAAGTTTGCCAATTATAGCACAAAAGAAGGATTATCTCACAACTCTATTAAATGTATGCTGGAAGATGCAGTAGGCAACATCTGGTTAGGAACATCTGGCGGTGGAGCAGTAAGGTTTGATGGAACTGATTTTTTTACTATTAACACCTCTAAAGGATTAGCCGATGATGTTGTTTATGATATAGTTGAAGATGAAAATGGAACAATTTGGTTTGGCACCAATTTGGGTTTTTGTGGATTAAAAGTTACTATCGACAATAAGCAACTAGCTCCCGGAAAAGCTAGTTTGCCGAATAAAACTTTTAAAAATGCTGAATTTATTTGGGAGAAATACAACAACAAAACAGGTTTTCCTATAAAAGATTTAAATACAAACTCTATGTTTTATACAACCGTAGGGCTTCCTAAAAGTAATGAAAATACTAAAGGTGTTATTTGGGGGGCTTGTGGCGATGATAAGATAGTAAGGTTTAATCCAACCGCTATTAAAAGAAATAAACAAGTGCCAAAATTATTCATTCAAAAAGTTAAAATTAATGAAGAAAATATAAGCTGGAACTCACTAAAAAACAACCCCGATAGTTTTATAATTCAGAATGAAGAAGCTTTAATATATGGATATAACTTAGATAATGAAATAAAATCAATTCTCCAAAAAAATTTTGAAGGAATAACATTTTCTGAAGTAAGAAAATGGTATCAAATACCAGATGAATTAGTATTACCCAATCATTTAAACAATATTTCGTTTGAATTTTTAGCTTTTGAAACAGAAAGAAATTTTTTAGTAAAATATCAATACGCACTAGTAGAGCATAATTCTACCATGGATTTTAATAGTGTTGAGTGGTCGCCTATTTCTTCAAAAACGCTAGCCAACTATAATAATTTATGGGAAGGGTCTTATATTTTTTTAATTAAAGCCATTATGCCAGAAGGCAAGCGGACACCAATACAAACCTATCATTTTAAAGTATTACCTCCTTGGTGGCGAAATTGGTGGATGTATGTTTTATATGGTTTAACATTAATTGGAATAATGATGTTAATTGTTTGGTGGAACGGACGAAGATTAGCTGCTCGAGCCAGAGAACTTACTATTGAAGTACAAAAAGCAACTAAAGAAATATCTGAACAAAAACAAATTGTTGAAGATAAACATAAAGAAATTACCGATAGTATTCACTATGCCAAACGTATTCAGCAGGCTATTTTGCCTACCGATGAAATGATAAATAAAACATTAAAAAACAACTTTTTGCTTTATTTACCTAAAGATGTGGTTAGCGGAGATTTTTATTGGTTGGAAAGCCTCCCCCTAACCCCCTCCGAAGGAGGGGGAATTTCCTCCCCTTCGGGGAGGTTAGGAGGGGCTTCATTTATAGCAGTAGCCGATTGTACCGGACATGGAGTTCCAGGAGCAATGGTAAGTGTTGTTTGTAGTAATGCCTTGTCAAAAGCATTGTTAGAAGAAGGAATTACCGATACAGGAAAGTTATTAACTAGGGTTAGAGAAATTGTAATAGAACGTTTTGCCAAAAGTGGAGGAGTGAGAGACGGAATGGATATTGCGTTATGTAGTTTAAAACTTTCTGAAAGTTCTGAACTTTCGGAAAGTTATGCTACACTGCAATATTCTGGTGCTAACAGACCTTTAATAATTGTAAGAAAAGGAGAACTCATAAAAATTAAACCAGATAAACAACCCATAGGTAAATTTTTTGAAGACAGACCCTTTACTACACATGATATTCCGTTACAAAAAAACGATATGATTTATTTGTTTTCTGATGGTTATGCCGATCAGTTTGGTGGCGAAAATGGTAAAAAGTTTATGACTAAACAATTGTATGATTTATTTGCCCAAATTGCTAATAAACCACTAAATGTTCAAAAAAATATATTAAAAGAAACACTCATCGCTTGGCAAGGCGGTTACACTCAGGTAGATGATATTTGTATTTTTGGAGTAAGAGTATAAAAATAAGTCATTTGTCGTATAAATTTATGTTTCAGAATTAGCTATGTTTGCACAAAATATTTAAAAATTAAACCAAATTATTATGACAAATTTAAAGTTAAGATTTTCATCAATTAAATTAAGTAAACTAACGTTAATGTTAGTATTGTTTTTTTTAACAGGTTCAGTAGTTAATGCCCAAAAATTAATATCTGCCGATGAAGTAACCCCCAGTTTTTTAAAAGAAACATTTGAAAATGCTTTTATTGAGGTATTAGAAGTAAAAGAAACCTATGTAAAAGTAAAAGATGTTTACTCCGTATTTTTAGATATAGATTCTAAAAAAAGATTCATTACTCTTTCAGGGGTTTACCAAGTAGTAGATGGAGCTAAAAAGCATGAAGTTTACGAATTGATGAATAAAATTAATACAGAAGTAGCTTTGATAAAAATTTTCTACAATGAAAAAACCAATACGGTATCGTATTATTACTATTTCTATACGGAAGGAGGATTTACTCAAAAATCCTTGGTATATGCATTAAAATTATACAAGGATGCCATTACACTAAGTCTTCAGAAAGATACAGCTAAGTTGATAAAATAAAGTAAACGTTTAGTTTTACATATAAAAGCACAGTCTAAATTTTTAGACTGTGCTTTTTTTGTTTATTCATTACAGTTAAATTTCATAGCTTTGAATTTTAGAATTTATGACTACAACAAGTAAAATATTAATAGGAAGGCAAGATGTTGCTGATTTCCCTCTGTTAAATATATCGCAATTACCAATAAAAATTGATACAGGGGCATATACATCCAGTTTGCATTGCCATAATATTATTGAATTTGAAGAAAATGGAAAAAAAAAGATAAAATGTAATCTTTTAGATCCCGAACATGAAAATTATCACGAAAAAGAAATTACTTTTGACGCCTTTACAAAAAAAAAGGTTAAAAGTTCTAATGGTCAGGTAGAAGAACGATATAAAATAACAACAGAAATTGTTCTTTTTAATCAAACTTTTCCAATAGAATTTACACTTTCGGAAAGAGGCAGTATGCGATTTAGCGTATTAATAGGAAGAAAGTTTTTAACCCATAGATTTATTGTAGATACATCATTAAAAAATTTATCATTAAAAAATAATGTTATTAAAATTTAAAAAAGAAGATACAAATTAAACACACCCGAAATCCATGAAAATTATCGTTTTATCCCGAAATCCTAATCTTTACTCTACAAAACGCCTGGTTGAAGCAGGAGAAAAAAGAAAACACGAAATGATAGTAGTTGATCACACCAAATGTGATTTGATTATTGAGAAAAAAAAGCCACAAATTTACTATAAGGGCAAACCCCTTACAGATGTAGATGCTGTAATTCCTAGAATTGGAGCTTCAGTAACTTTTTACGGTACAGCCGTTGTTCGTCAGTTCGAAATGATGAAAGTATTTACAGCAACCGAATCACAAGCATTAGTTCGCTCTAGAGATAAGTTAAGAAGTTTACAAATTCTTTCGAGAGCTGGATTAGGCTTACCAAAAACTGCTTTTACCAACTATTCTAAAGATGTAAAATCTATTATAAAAAATGTAGGAGGAGCACCATTAGTAATTAAATTACTAGAAGGAACTCAAGGAGTAGGAGTAGTGTTGGCAGAAAACAACAATGCAGCCGAATCGGTTTTAGAAGCATTTAACGGATTAAAAGCAAGAGTAATTGTTCAGGAATTTATTAAAGAAGCAGGCGGAGCAGATATTAGAGCTTTTGTGGTGGATGGAGTAGTAGTAGGAGCAATGAAAAGACAGGGAAAAGAAGGTGAGTTCCGTTCTAATTTACACAGAGGAGGAACAGCTTCTTTATATGAATTAACGGATGATGAAGAAAATGCTGCACTAAAAGCTGCTAAATCCCTTGGTTTGGGTGTTGCCGGTGTAGATATGTTGCAATCTAAAAAAGGACCATTAATTATGGAGGTAAATTCTTCTCCAGGATTAGAAGGTATTGAAGGAGCTACCGGAAAGGATATTGCTAAAAGCATTATTAGGTATATTGAGAGGCATGTTTAGGCATTAGGCGTTAGTGGTTAGGTGTTAGAAGTATATAAATTTAGAAAAATTCCACTATGAAGAAGACCGACCTTTGATTAATTTAATCGTTTTCTTGTGGTTACAATTTAGTGAAGGTTTTTAGTAAGCAATCCTTGAACTACAAAAGAGCAACAGAGAGAAGGCAATAGTTCCTTTTGCTGAACAACAAAAAGTAAAACATTAACAGGGCTTGGGTTGTGTGGCAAATTTAACCACTTAGAAAACCATAAATTAATCGGAAGTCTTGATTTTTTGTTTCTTTTGTGTCAAGACAAAAGAAAAGTAAGTTTTTACAAACAACTATGATAAATATTACAAGTTGAATTAAAAAAGTAAAGCATTAAGCTATATGGATACAGATGTTTTTCATTTTTTAGGTAAAAAAATTGGCAGAGGAGAAACCGTTCAGCTAAATATTGACATTGCTCGTCTGCACACCCGAACAGCCATTGAAGTTCCTGTTATAGTTTCTAGAGGTGAAAATCCAGGCCCTGTTATTTTGCTAAATGCAGGAATTCATGGTGATGAGGTAAATGGTGTTGAAATTGTCAGACAAATTATTGCGAAAAACTACCATAAACCAACTAACGGAACAGTAATTTGTATTCCAGTTTTAAATGTTTTCGGATTTTTACATCAAACAAGAGAATTTCCAGATGGACGTGATTTAAACAGGGTTTTCCCTGGTTCTAAAGAAGGCTCTTTAGGAAGTAGGTTTGCTTATTTTTTCATGAAAGAAATCGTTCCTAAAATTGATTATTGTATTGATTATCATACTGGAGCGAGCAAACGTTTTAATTATACCCATATTAGAATTGAAGGTGTTGATAAAGAAACGATTGAGCTAGCCCAAGTTTTTGAAGCTCCATTTATTATGCTATCTAAAGTATTGCCAAAATCATTAAGAAGTGAAGCGGCAAAGAAAGGCGTTAAAGTTTTATTGTTTGAAGGAGGTAAAGCACTCGATTTGGATAGAGCAGTTACAAAAGTAGGAGTTGCCGGAGCATTAAAAATTATGCATAAAATTGGCTTAAGAGATTTTTCGAAAGAAATTGCCGCTTACCCGAAAACTGAACCCATTACGTTGGCAGATTCAAGCTGGACAAGAGCAAGGTATTCAGGTATGTTTAGGACCTATGTAAGCATTGGGAGTTATGTTAAAAAAGGTACGGTGTTAGGCACTATTTCCGACCCTTTTGGAGAGTTTGAAAAAAGAGTAATTTCTAAACATGATGGCTATATAGTTTGCTCCAATCATTCTCCAATTGTAAACCAAGGAGATGCGTTATTTCATGTTGGTTTTGATGTAACGTAAGTGTAGTTTAAAGTGTGTTTTAGCTAAGATATACATGCTTTTGTACAAAATAGGTACATACTCCACCAATTGTCAAAAAATAACCACATAGTTAGTCACCCCTTAAAAAGTATTCAACATATTGTTTGTTAATAAATTAGA
>JAVVER010000020.1:0-35189 GCA_032251145.1 Vicingaceae bacterium
CGTAAACAACTTTGTAATCGTACAATTGTCCTGCAACGGTGGTTAGTGGCATATCTAATACGGGTGGGCCAAATACATCGTTTACTACTTTATAGATTTGCAATTTAGCGTCATCTACTCTAAACCAAACGAAATAAGAGTTTCCTCTGTTGGTTAAGGTATCATCATCGGCAAAAAAGTGGAATCCTGCTCTTTTGTTGGTTCCTGAACCGTTTATCCTTGCTTTAAAATGGTACAAATGCCTGTTGGATAGGCTTTGATTTAAGTAAGCGGATATGTTGGTGTTGCCTTCGTTTTCATCAGATTGGTATAAAGCTCCCGCATTAATACTCCATGTTCCTACTACGGGTGTCCATTCGGGATGAATGTTGGTATCAAAGTTATCGGCAAAAAAACCGTTGTTGGCATTGGCTCTCCATTCGGTGCCGTCATAGTCTATTACTTGGTAGTAACTTTTTTGTATGCCGCTTCCGCCTACATTATCTGCATCATTAAAATTAGCGGTAAAGTTATTGGTTACCCAGCCTGTCGGGGCTGAAACGGAGGTGGTGGGAGGGATTATATCTGGAGAAACAGCATTCCAACTAATACTATATCCCGGTGCAGTTGTAGCACAATCGGAACGAAATTCTATTAACACGGCACTTCCGTTTACGGTAATGGTTGAGGGTATAGAAGTTCCCGTATATTCTCCAATTTTTGGTGAAAACACACTTGTTCCATTATAAATATAAAGGTAATCCCACGTATTTTCAACATCAAACTGATTAATGGTAAGGTTAATTTGGTTAGTTCCTGTTGGCTGAATCAATTGCAAGGTACGTTCATCATTGGTATAATTTCCTGTTGCTCCGCCTAAATCGGTAATTGTTCCAGAAGATGCAGTATAATTAGTAACTGTTGTAGTATTATTTAAATGTTTGTAGTAATAATCCCAATCCCAATTTTGCCCTGGATCGGTATGAGATTGATTTGGATAATGTTGATGTCCTTTAATTTTTACACAAGCACCCGGAATTCCTGCAACGTTATATCTTGTAAATCTTGACCAAGGAAAATGAGCAGTTCTTAAGGCACTAATTCCGTAACCACTTTGTGTAATATCTTTGGCTAAAGCTGCTGAAGACTGGTACATAGCAGCTGTGTACCATGTAGAATCGTTTACCCATCCTTCATGTTCAAAACCAATAGTGTAACCGTTTTCTGAGCCAACATGCCACGCTCTGTTTGCTTCTAAAACCAACTGTGTTACTTGTCCGTCTGAAGAACGTAAAACATAATGATAAGAAACATTAGAGCTACAATTTTTTGCCCAAGAAATAGCTCCAGCATAACTTCCTTGAATAGTATGTATCGTTACTGCAGAAACGGGTACACTTCTTGAATTATAATTACAACTAGGAACAGGATCCCATAAAGCAGGTGGGTAATCTGGCGATTTATTACCTATATTAGAGGTTTGGTAAGCATTTCCGTTAGCATCTGTTACTGATTCATCTGTAAACTTCACATATTTGGCACTTAAAACTTTTAAATTTTCTTTTCCAAAAATCTTTTCCATACTAAATGTATGTTGAGGAAAACCATATTGAGCTTGTGCTGCTTTATCATTTAAGAAACTGTAAACCGAATATAAATGTGAATTTAACGCAAAATCTTGTTGTAACCCATTATAAGGTAACTCGCTAAGTGTGGCTAGAATTGAAACATGATTTTCAACATTACTTTTATTACTACTTAATTGTTGTAATAAGGCATTATAAGCTGCTGCATAAGCTAGTATATTTTGTTGTGGATTATCTATTATTTGCTGAACACTTATTCCAGATAATTGAGCAACATAATTCAAATTATTCTTAAAATAACCTTCGCCATCTAATGTTAAGCCCATTATACCGTAAACCAATGGTAATCCTGTACAGCCTTTAGTTTCATTTTCTATATGACGAAAACGTGTCATAGTGAACGAAACAGCTTCCAACATTCCTTTCGGAACTTGCGGATATTGATGGTAAGCAACATCAAATGCATTTTGATGAGGGTTAGTTGGTAAGCTTTGCTGCTGAGCAAATGAGAAATTAAAAACGGTTACGCTTAATAAAAGTAAAAATATTTTTTTCATGTTAAATTGTTTAGGTATTAAAGACAAATTTCTTTATAAATTATTCATTTTTAAAGTTAATTTAAAGGTTTCTTATCTATCAGTAAATTACATTTACAGCACCAACAGCGCTGTGTTTTTTATCATTAAAATCTTTATAATTCAGTTTCCAAACGTACACACCATTTTGAACTAATACGCCTTTGTACGTTCCATCCCATGGTTCAAATTTCACATCAGAAATAAATATTAATTCTCCCCAACGGTTAAAAATCATAAATTCATAACCTTCATCAGAGATGCCAAAACCATTTGGAGCAAAACCATCATTTAAGTTATCAAAATCGGGAGTAAAAGCATTAGGAACATAAAGTCCCATATCTCCTTTTACAGTTAGAGTTTGATTGGTGGTATTTTTACAACCATTATCATCCGTAACGGTTAAGTAAATGGGGTAAGTACCAGTATCAGTTGGGAAAGTATAATCAAAATTTGGAATAAATACAGAATCTAAGCCTCCAATATTCCAAGCCCAATTTAGAATATTGTTATAAGATAAATCAGTAAATGAAGTGGTTGGATTGAGCATTGTTAGCGGATTTTCAGCAATAATAAAATCGGCTACTGGGTTAGGATGAATAGTAATATATGCTAATTCTGTATGCGAATTACTGCAAGATCCTGTTTGTGGAGAGGTGGTTACTGTTAAAGTAACATCATAAGTACCTGCTGTTAAAAATGTATGAGAAACCGTATCTCCATTTAAAACAGTACCATCGCTAAAATTCCATGAAGCAGAATAAGAAGAATTTCCAGTAGTATTGTAAAATTCAAAAATAGTGATTGGTTCTTCACAAGCTTCAAATTTATTGGCTGTAAAGCTTACATCAGGGATTGGACGAACATATATGGTTATACTATCGGTTATAGGTGTAGAACAACCATCGTTAATAATAACCGTGTAAGTAGTAGTTACACTTGGAGAAACAGTTGTGCTTGAATCGGTAGAACCATTGCTCCATTGATAAGTATATGGACCACCATTTCCTAAACTTGGTGAGGTGTAAATAATGGTAGCTTCGTTTGGACAAACAGAATCGTTAGTAGTGTTTGTTATGGTTGCTATAGAAGGTTTTACAGATAGTGTAGTGAAAATAATACTGTCGCAACCAAGGTAAGAAGCATTAAACAAGGTATCTATATAAACACCAGGAGAGGTTTGGTAGCTTCCGCCTAATAAAGCACTATCTCCAAAGCAAATTCCCATGTTGTCGTTGTAAAGTGGGATAGGATTAATTATTACAGTAGTTCTTAAAATACTGTCGCAACCCATATAGTTAGCATTAAACAAAGTATCAACATAAGTTCCTGCAGCTGTTTGAAAAGCACCACCAATAAAAACACTATCGTTCTGACAGATTGCAACGGTATCAACGCCTGAAGTGGTATCGCAAATGGTAAGCACCCAAGGTGAGAAAGTGGTTTGTCCGGCAACAACGCCAGAAGTTCCAACGCCAACTGTAACTCCAGGAGTACCCGGTCCAACTTGAGGATCCCAAGCAGCACCATTCCAATGTTGTGCAAAAATTTGCCCTGTGGGGTTCATGGTAGTATTTTCAATTCCTCTGTAAGAAAAAGTTAAATCTGAAGTTACAGGAGCAGGCGATTGAATATCCCAAAAACGGTCTATTGCTCTCTGAATGGCATCTGCTGTTCCTGTCATGCTTGTTACTGGCCCAACATTAGTAGCGTTAGGGTAGGGCAAGTTTGCCTGATTAGTAGTCCATGTAGAAACCATAACATCATTTACGCCACCAGATGTTTTTCCAAAAGTAAAAGGAATATAATCAGTAGCATTTACACCAAAGGGAAATAAGTAGTTTCCAGCTCCGTTAGTATTTAACCATTTAATATAATGGTATTGATTTTCTGAATGGATGTGCCCACCACTTAAGCGAATAATTCCTTGGTCAGAAGGTTCATCAATAACCACATACATACCATCGGCTGCTGTACCGCCATCTAAAACTATAAAAGCACCATCTAAAACTAAAACATTGTTTTGAGCCGAAATGCTACAACTTATTAGTGCAAATAGTAATAATGATATGCTTTTAGTTATTCGCATTTTTATTTATTTTTGAGATTGAATTAATTTTTTGAGTTCTTCTAATTCTTTTTTCAGGAATTCAATTTCAGAAGCTTGTTGGTTAATAATTTGTTGTTGTTCTTGAATAGCCTTAAGATTAATTAAAGACAATTTGGAGTAATCTACTCCCCACAATTCTTTGTTTTCATCTTTTGGTTTATGAACTAACTCAGGAAAAAGTTGATGAAGTTCTTGGGCTACTACACCAAAATCTTTAGTATTGGCAGCATCGTTAAAAGCAATATTTCCGTTAGAAGTATAGTATTGATTTCTTAAGGTATAATCATAAATTTTAATTTGGTTAAGCTTGCCTAACACTGATGTTTTTCTTTCTAAAAAATCTTTTTTAATACGTAAATCACTAACAACAACATAAGCGGTAGCATAAAACCTCCCATCACCTTCTAATCTGGCAATGAGTTGCTCATTTCCTGCTTGGTCGTATCTTCTAAAATAAAAGCCTCTGTCGGTATTTTGGTTCGCAGCAGGAGCGTTCCAAGTAGTAACATTCCATAAATCAACACCGCTTGTTCCTCCCCAACGGTTTACACCAATTGCCAAACCTCCAACTCCGTTAACAAAAGTGTGTCCGGGTGGATTTCCTGCAACATTGGGGTCATTATTGTAATTACCAAAAAAACTATAACCACCAGTTACAGAGAGCTTCCATGTTTCGTTATCAACAGTAAAATTAGGGGCAGTTGTTGGTATTTTTTGCGAACCAATTCTAACAGCACCATTACTCTGTACCGATACAATAATATCTTCATTGGTGGTGTTTCCATTAATTCCTTTAATAACAAATCGGTCAATTCCATTATCGTTTGAGTTTTGAGCATTATCTCCCAACAGCATTTCTATGTTGCTTACATCGTTGGCAACATTTACCCTTTTCATGCTTAACATATCTGTATTTTCCCAAGGTTCTCCAAAAATTAATTCCCTACCATTGCCGGGAATAGTTGTGGTTTCTCCCAACTGAAAATTACCATTGGTAACCGTAAATTGTTGTGTTGGTACAAAACCTGTAAATTGATCGCCTGTAACTGCTCTGCCGTTTTGATAAATTTTAAACACATCACCAATAAAAGCAGGATTTCCAACCTCTCCTGGAAAAAAACCCAAATATCCATCTGGATGAACTCTTGCTCTGTACTCAAGTGTACCTCCAGCTCCACCTCTCCAAATTAACCTGCCACCATCAGGATTAGTAGTATTGATATGAACGTGTCCATTAATCTCTAATTTTTCGGTTGGGGTAGGGGTGCCAATTCCGGTATTTCCATTAGCTAAAACTCTTACTTGTTCTATGTTGTTGGTTCTAATTACCAAATCTTGATTGTCTATAGTTCCTAAAAAGTTTGTTGCAGGGTTAGTTCCTGTATTTCCTAACGTTTGCCAAGCATCATCTGCCAATCTTACCCATTTAGTTCCATCCCAATAGTAGTAACCGGGATAAACATCATTTACTGTTGCTGTATTAAACACAAGGAGCGAGTTGGCTATTCCTGCTCCAATAGGAGCGTTGTTGGTGGTTGCTGTTAAAGGAATTCTAGGAATTAACAAACCCTTATTATTGTTAGGTGCGGCATCTACATCCAACAAAGCTGATGCGTTAGGGACAGCTCCTGTGGTGTTTATGCCTGCACTTTGAGAATAAAGATTATTTGTTAAAGTGCCTGTTAAAAGTAAAATTATTATTGAAAAGGCAAGTATATTTTTTCTCATAATTTTTATTAGTTTATAGCTATCTTATTAATGTTACAGTACCTTTTTCTAAAAAAATAGTATTATCTGAACCTTCGGCTTTTATAATGAAAAAATAGGTTCCATCAGGTACTTCAACATCTGCATCAGTTCTACCATTCCATCCTCCGTTAATGTTGTCCCATTCATAAAGCAATTGTCCCCAACGGTTAAAAATCTTTCCATTTATAGCTATTATATTTTCAGATTTTACTGTAAATACATCATTATTATTATCTCCATTTGGTGTAAATATATTTGGAATGATAAGCGTTGATATACCTGCTACATTAATTGTAACAACAATAGTATCAAAACAAACTCCATCTGTTGCAATTAACAATACCTCGTAAGTTCCTTCTTCATTAAAAGTATAATTTGGTTCAAAAACGATACTAGTATCTCCATTTCCAAAATCCCAAAAGTAAGAGTTTGCATTTACACTATTATTAAAGAACTGTACATTTAATGGTGCCGTTCCTGAAGTAGGGCTTGGAGAGGTTTGAGCTATTACTTCACTTACATAAACAATGACAGAATCTATATTGCTTGAACAACCATTTAATGTTTCACTAAAATAATAGACGTAAGTTCCGCCTAATAGTTGTCCGATTGTTAAAGAATTACCTGTTGCAATAATATTATTTCCTTGATTATCACTATACCAATTAATAATTCCTATACCCGAACCGGTTGCTGTTAAGAATAAACTATCGCCTTTACAAATACTATCGTTTCCAGATATAATTGGTGGCGAAGGTTTTAGGTTAACAGTTAAATTAGTGATTAAAATACTGTCGCATCCATTAATGTTTTGCAAGGTATCATTGTAGTTTCCGCCAGAAGTTTGATAGCTACCTCCAAGTAATATGCTGTCGCCTTGGCATATAGTAGCACTTAGATTTACTGTTTGAGTTGGGGTTATTACTAAAATGTTTTGTAAAATACTATCGCACCCTAATACGGTTTGAAGCGTATCATTATATGTGCCAGCTGTGGTTTGATAACTACCACCTAAAAAAATACTATCTCCTTGACATATAGAGAAGTTTAGGTTTGTAATAGGAACTGGGGTTATTGTTAAAACGGTGGTTAATATACTATCGCACCCAAAAACTGTTTGTAATGTATCGTTGTATGTTCCTGCTACATTTTGATAGTTACTGCCAAGCAATATGCTATCTCCTGCACAAATAGATAAATTTTGATTAGTAGCAGGAACAGGGTTGATAACTAATGTTGTTGCCACAATACTATCACATGATAGTGAAGTTTGTAAAGTATCGTAATAAATGCCTGCTGATACTTGATAGCTACCTCCAAGCAAAAGACTATCGCCTTGACATATAGTAGCGGTTTGAGGAGTTGTTGGCACAGAGTTTACTATTAAAATTGTATTGATAATACTATCGCAACCAAATTTATTGCCCCCAAAAATGGTATCGTTATAAGTTCCCGATGTATTTTGATAATTACCACCTAATAGAACACTATCGCCTTGGCAAATACTTATGTTTTGATTATTAGTTGATTCCACACAAGTAGTAAGCACCCATGGCGAAAAAGTACTTTGACCTAACACTGGACCGACTGTTCCAATTCCTGTTGTAACACCTGGGTTGCCTGGTCCAACTTGCGGATCCCATGATGTTCCATTCCAATGTTGTGCTAAAAAATTGTTGGTAGGGTTAATGGTTGTGTTTTCTATACCTCTGTATGAAAAAGTAATATCGGCAGTGGTAGTTGTCGCAGTCTGAATATCCCAAAATCTATCTATTGCTAAAACTACTGAATCTGCAGTGCCAAACATGTTGGTAACTGGACCTACATTTGTTGCTGTAGGTTTTGGAAGGTTTAATGGGTTTGTAAACCAAGTAGATAATGAAATTTCTGAAGTGTTATTGGTAGATTTATTAAAAATAAAAGGTATATAATCGGCAGCATTTGTTCTAATACCAAATGGAAAAACGTAGCTTCCTGTGTTGTTTCCCGCATTCCATTTTACATAGTTATATTGGCTTTCAGAATGAATAAACCCCCCAGATGGTGTTCTTATAATTCCGTTAGTATTATTTTGATCTATGACTATAACAATATTTCTAGTAGCTGAGCCTCCGTCTAAAACAATAAAAGCTCCATCAATAATTAAAGAATTATTTTGAGCTGCTAAGTCTAGTGTAAGAAAAATGGAAAAGATATAAAAAAGAATTTTATTTTTCATTTTTAAAAAGTTCGATTTATGGTAAATAAGTTAATTATTAGATTTTAAAATTTCTATTTCTTCTATAAGTTTGTTAATAATAATTTGCTGTTCTTTAATAGCTTCTATGGCTATAACAGAAAGTTTTGCATAATCAACTGCCCATAGTTCTTTATTTTCGTTTGATGGTTGATGCACTAATTCAGGGAAAATTTCAGATAACTCTTGGGCGATTACACCAAAATCTTTAGAGTTAGCGGCATCATTAAAAGCAATATTTCCATCAGATAAATGGTATTGATTTCTTAATGTATAATTGTATGTTTTGAGTTGAACCAGTTTATCTAAAACATTGGTTTTTCTTTCAGTAACATCTTTTTTTATTCGCTTATCGCTAACATTAAAAAAAGCAGTTGCAAACACATCACCTGTTCCTTCTATTCTAGCTAAAAGTTGTTCATTCCCCGCTTGATCGTATCTTCTAAAGTAAAAACCTCTATGAGAATTTTGGTTAGCTAAAGGGGCGTTCCATTTTGTATTATTCCAAAGGTCAACACCGCTAGTGCCTGCAGTTCTATTCATTCCTACAACTAAAGAACCAACACCTCCGGTAAATAAGTAGCCTGGACTTTGGTTGGCAGATGGATCGTTGTTATAATTACCTATCATAGTAAATCCACCAGAAACGCTAAACAATAAACGCTCATTGTCTATAGTAAAAGTTGGGTTTTCTGTAGGTACTTTTTGTAATCCAACTCTAACAGGACCATTACCTTGTACTGAAAAAATATTTTCAAGCTGTGTACTTGCATTAAATGATTTTATAACAAACCTATCAACAACTCCATCATTTGAATTGCTAAAATTATCTCCTATATACATTACAAGTTCACTTACATCAAACGCTAAATTTTCTCTTCTCATGGATAGTAAATCAGTATTTTCCCATACTTGACCAAAAAATATTTCTCTACCAACACCAGGCACAGTAGTGGCCTCTCCTAATTGAAAATTACCGTTAGTTACCGTGAATTGTTCAGAAGGAATAAAGCCTGTCAGTTGATCCCCAACTACTACTCTACCATTCTGAAAAATTCTAAATGGTTCGCCAATGTAATTAGGATTACCCACCTCAGCAGGAAAAAAACCCAACCATCCATTTGAATGTATTCTAGCTCTATATTCTTGAGATGCACTCGTGCCTCCTCTCCATATTAATCTAGGTCCATCGTTATTACCATCGTTTAATAACGTATTTCCATTTATTTCAAGTCTTTCGGAAGGAATTGTTGTTCCGATACCAACAAAATCGTTTATACCTAACACAGTAAAAGGAATGGTTACATTAGAGCTGTTTATCAATCTAAAATCACCTGCATTGGTAGAGTTCAAATCAAAAGTATTGGCAGAAGTATTTTCTAATCTTAAATTTAAGCTAGTGCCCGATAAGTGCAATTTTTGGAGGGGATTATTCGTTCCAACCCCCACAAGTCCAGCAGCAGTAATCCTTGCTTGTTCCAAATTGTTTGTTCTAAAAACTAAATCTTGATTATCGGTAGTTCCTAAAAAATTTACAGAAGGATTTGTTCCAGCATTACCTAATAAAGCCCAATCGCCTCCACTAGAATTACCAGCATTTATGAACCTAACCCATTGTGTGCCATTCCAATAATAATACCCTGGAAAAACATCGTTTACTGTTGCTGTATTAAATACTAAGAGCGAATTGGCTATTCCTGCACCAATAGGAGCATTGTTGTTGGTTGCTGTTAAGGGTATTCTAGGAATTAACAAACCTTTATCGTTAGAGGGAGCAGCATCTACATCTAATAGAGCTGAACCATTAGGAAGTGTTCCAGTAGAGTTTATTCCTACACTTTGCGCAAAAAAATTATTACATAAAAATGCTGAAATAATTAGAAGGTTAATTTTCGGATTTTTCATATTGTATTGTTTTAATCTTGTTTATTTTCAATTTTTATTAATATTTCTTTAAGTAAGTCAATTTCTTGTTGTTGCTTCTTCATTTTTTGTTCTTGATTTTCAATCATTTGCTGTTGTTCTTGTATGGCTTTTGTTAAAACGGGAATAATATCTGAATAATAAACGCCTAAAGGGTTAGATTCATCTTCATCCTTGTGAACAACTTCTGGTAGTATTTCTATGAGGTCTTGAGCTATAAACCCTAGTTTCTGATTATTCGTTAATTTACCATTAATCCATTGAAATGAAACAGGTTTTAAATTCATTACTTCTCGGATACCGTAGTTTAAGGCAACTATATTCTTCTTCTGACTTTTATCAGAGGTATTGATTACTCCATTAGCCGCAAATACCTCAGACCATCTTTTAGTAGCTGCTCCTAAGCTCCATAAGTTATCTCCATCAGGAATTACTTCTCCTCCAAACATGTGAGTTTCTGCTCCTCCTACCTCGTAATAAACTATTCCAGCTGCATTATTGTATCCAACAAAGGTAGGTCCATAAAAAATGTCAAATGGATTAGTAGCTCCATTAGTTAGCCTTATAAACGACTGGCCAACACCATTGTTTACATGTAGTTTTGATGTAGGGGCTAAGGTTCCAATCCCTAAGTTTCCAACATTACTCAAAACCATTTGATCTAGTTGATTAGCGCTATTATCGGGAGTGGAAAAAAAGCGTATTTCTCCTCCTTTTGCTCCTGCAGTCCAGTTTTGAGTAGCTCTAACGTAAAGCCCTCCTCCACCATGTTGTCCACTAGCAGTGTAAGCGTCAATAACATCTCTTCCAGATAATTGAACCATCATATCTCCTGTTTGAGGGTAGGCTGGTGCTGCAAAAGTTCCTCTTCCTCGCAACCCTATAAAAGCAGGGAATGCATTAGCATTATAAACAGATGCGTCAACTATTGCAAAATCATTTGCGATAGACCTAACCATACTAACACCTCCTAGTAAATTTAAAGCACCTATTGTTCCTGTTCCATTAACTTGTAATTGGTAAATAGGGTTATTCGTTCCAATCCCCACAAGACCAGCAGCAGTAATCCTTGCTTGTTCCAAATTGTTGGTTCTAAAAACTAAATCTTGATTGTCTATAGTTCCTAAAAAGTTAGTGGCAGGATTAGTTCCGGTATTTCCTAAAGTTTGCCAAGCATCATCTACCAGTCTTACCCATTTAGTTCCATCCCAATAGTAGTAACCGGGATAAACATCATTTACTGTTGCTGTATTAAACACAAGGAGCGAGTTGGCTATTCCTGCTCCAATAGGAGCGTTGTTGGTGGTTGCTGTTAAAGGTATTCTAGGAATTAACAAACCTTTATCGTTAGAGGGAGCTGCATCTACATCTAATAATGCTGATACATTTGGAGCAGCTCCATTACTGTTAATCCCTATGTTTTGGGTATAAGCATCACTTACTAAAAAGTAAATACAAGAACTTATGTAAATAAGGGTTTTTAATAATATATTTTTTAATATCATAGCAATTAAGTTATTGAATAGATAACAGTTGGCTAAGGTATTAAAAATAATTCAAAAAAATAATTCAAAAACATTTTTTATTTAGCATTCTAATTTTTTTCACATTCTACGAAATATGGCTATTTTATTGAGTTTAATACAAGTATTTTATTTGAATTATTAAAATTCTAAGTAGTTTTTTGTTGGAAACTTCTATTTATATAAAAAAACATCTTCTACCTCATCAAGGTAATAGAACCTTTTTTAATAATACCTTTTACATCTACAATATAGAAATAGGTGCCATCAGGAACTTCTTCACCAGCAGTTGTTCTTCCATCCCAACCTATATTTTGTCCTTTAGATTCAAACACTTTCATTCCCCAACGGTTAAAGATTTCAATGTTGGTACAAGCACTTATTGCTTCTGGTAAATCTAATTTAAATTCATCATTATGCCCATCTCTATTTGGTGTTAACACACTTGGTGGTGTTAAATTAAATTGTTCTTCAAAACTTAATGATGAGATATTAAACATAGCCGTATCAACACACCCATTAGCACTATAAGCATTTAAAATAGTAGTAAACGAAGCTCCATAAGTAAATATATAAGTTGGATGCGTTTCATTTGATTGACTACCATCTCCAAATAACCATAAATAGCTATCTGCTCCCGTACTGGTATTATCAAAAATGGCTAATATTCCATCACAAGCAGGGGTTGTTTCCACCGTAAATGCAGCATTAGGTTTATCTTCAGCAGTAACCGTAATTTGTGTAGTATCAACACATCCATTGGTATCCTGAACAGTAACCGTATAAGTTATTGTTACCGTAGTTGATGTATATGGATTAGCAATATTAGGGTTGGATAAATCAGTTGGAGGCGTCCATGTGTAAGTTGCTCCGGGTGGACCATAAGCTGTTAGTTGAATACTATCTCCAATACACAGCACCGTATCTGTTAAATTAGGAATAGCAAATACGCTTACTACCACTGAATCAGAGTTACTACATGAATTCGCATCCGAGCCTGTTACATAAAAAGTAGTTGTAACTGGAGGAAAAACAAATGGATTAGCAATCGTATTGTTAGTGATATTTGTATTTGGTGTCCACACATAACTTGTTCCTCCTGTAGCATTCAGTTGAACAGAATCTCCTGCACACATATAAACCGTATCGGTTAAACCGGCACTAATTGTAGGTAACGGATTTACGGTTACCACAACTGTATCTGTTCCTTCACAAGCATTGGTATCTGTACCCATCACAATATAAGTAGTGGTAACTGTTGGGAAAGCTAACGGATTAGCAATAGTAGTATCAGACAAGCCCACACTTGGTGTCCATAGATATCCATTTCCTCCTGAAGCTTGCAATTGAGCAGTATCTCCTATACAAATAGACACATCAGCTCCAGCATTAATAGTTGGTAAGGCATTAATGGTAATGGTAACAGAATCAATATTGGAACATCCGTTCGTATCAACACCAGTAACTTGGTAAGTAGTAGTGGTAATAGGTGATGCAATTGGGTTCGGAATGTTAGCATTATTTAATGTTGCAGCAGGCGTCCATGTATAAGCACTTCCTCCAGTAGCATTCAGTTGTACTGAAACTCCCGAACAAACTGCTGTATCGCTAAAGGCTGTTATGGTTGGTAATGCATTTACATTTACCACAACAGTATCTGTATTTGAACAACTGTTAGTGTCTGTTCCTGTTACAACATAAGTAGTAGTAACAGTTGGAAACGCCAATGGATTAGCAATAGTAGTATCCGATAAACCCGCACTTGGTGTCCATAGATAACTCGAAGCTCCTGTAGCTTGTAATTGAGCAGTATCTCCTTCACAAATAGCAACATCGTTTCCTGCATTTACGGTCGGCAATGGATTTACAGTAACTAAAACAGTATCACTGTTGTTACATCCATTCGTGTCTAAAGCATTAACGATGTAAGAAGTTGTTGCTATTGGGAAAGCCAACGGATTGAAAATAGTAGAATCTGAAAGTGAATTGCCCGGAGACCATACATAACTAGCCCCTCCACTAGCAGTCAATTGAACAGTATCTCCAAAACACATACTCAAATCATTTCCTGCACTAATGTTAGCTATTGGATGAACCGTAACCGTTATTGAATCTGTTGTGGAACAAGTATCGTTAGTAGCGGTAACGTAATATGTAGTAGTAACTGTTGGGAAAGCTATTGGATTTGATGAAGTAGGATTGTTTAACGAACCAGCAGGCGACCAACTAAATGATGTCCCTGGAACTGAGGTTGGATTTCCTCCTAACTGAACAGAATCTCTAGCACAAATAGTAGTATCGTTTGCTAAACTAATAGGCACCGTATCGTTTGCTGTAACTACAACACTATCTGTATTAGAACAACCGTTAGCATCCGTTCCTGTTACTATATAGGTGGTAGTATTCGCAGGAGCAGCCAAAGGATTAGAAATGTTAGGATTGCTTAATCCTGCTGTTGGCGACCAAGTATAGCTCGTTCCTCCATTAGCAAAAATTTGAGCAGAATCTCCTACACATACCCAAACATCAGGACTAGCAGTAATTGTAGGTAGAGGGTTTATACTAATTGTTACCGTATCTGAATTAACACAGCCATTAACATCTGTTCCTGTAACAACATAAGTTGTTTGAGAAGTAATGCAAGCTGTTGGGTTTGCAATAGTACTGTCTGATAACCATGTGCTTGGCGACCAAACATAACTTGTTCCTCCAGTTGCATTTAAAGATGCACAAGCTCCATCACATATTGTAGTATCGTTACTTGCTGTTATGGTTGGTAATGGATTAATAGTGATGGTTACACTATCTGTTGCTGTACAATTGGCTCCATTACTAACGGTTACAACATAAGTTGTATTAACTGTTGGACAAGCGGTTGGATTGGCTATATTAGGATTAGATAAACCTGTTGTTGGAGACCAACTATAACTTGTGCCTCCTGTGGCATTTAACTGCACACAAGCTCCATCACATATAGTAGTGTCATTGGTAATGGTTATTACTGGAAGACTTGCCACTGTTACAATAACTGTATCCGTATCAACACATCCTAAACCATCCGTAACTGTTACTATATAAGTAGTAGTAGTGTTAGGAAATGCTATCGGATTAGCTATATTTGGATTGGTTAAACTACCTGTCGGTGTCCATGTGTAGCTTGTTCCTCCTGTAGCGTTGAGTTGCACAGAATCTCCAATACAAATTGTTGTATCATTTCCTGCATTAGCTGATGGTAATGGGCTAACTGTTACAATTACCGTATCTGTGTTTGTACAGCTATTAGCATCTGTTCCCGTTACAACATAAGTGGTAGTCACTGTTGGACAAGCGGTTGGGTTAGCAATATTTGGATTGGATAAGCCTGTTGTTGGTGACCAACTATAACTTGTTCCGCCTGATGCGTTTAAAGATGCACATGCTCCATCACAAATAGTAGTATCATTACTTGCTGTAATGATTGGTAATGGGTTTAGTGTAATAGTTACACTATCCATATTGGTACAACCTACCGAATCGGTAACAGTTACGTAATAAGTAGTTGGACTTACTGTTGGTGTAGCTGTTGGATTAGCTATTGTTGTATTGTTTAATGTTCCTACTGGTGTCCAACTGTAAGTAGATGCACTAGATGGTGTGGTTGGGTTGCCTCCTATTACAACTGAACTTCCTGCACATATACTTGTGTCAGTACCAGCATCCACTAATGGTGGTGTATTGATGGTAACATTTACAGTATCTGTATTTTCACAGCCATTGGTATCTGTAACCGTTAACACATAAGTAGTATTTACTATTGGACTTGCTGTTGGGTTGGCTAATGTGCTATCATTTAAAGTAGCTCCAGGACTCCAACTAAAAGTTGAGCCTGCTGGTCCTGATGGAGATCCTCCTATAACTACTGAGCCTACGCCACAAATACTCGTATCTGGTCCTGCATTGGCTGTTGGTAACGGACTTACTGTTACCACAACTGTATCTGTATTTGTACAATTGTTTACATCTGTACCTGTTACTACATAAGTGGTAGTTACGGTTGGACAAGCTGTTGGGTTAGCTATGTTTGGATTAGATAAACCTGTTGTTGGCGACCAAGTATAACTTGTTCCGCCCGATGCATTTAATTGTGTACAAGCTCCATCACATATAGTAGTATCGTTACTTGCTGTAATGGTTGGTAATGGATTTATAGTGATGGTTACACTATCTGTTGCTGTACAATTGGCTGCATTACTAACTGTTACTACATAGGTTGTATTTACTGCTGGACAAGCAGTTGGATTAGCTACATTTGGATTGGATAGGCCTGTTGTTGGTGACCAAGAATATGTTGTACCTCCTGTGGCGTTGAGTTGTACACAAGCTCCGTCACAAATAGTAGTGTCATTGGTAATGGTGATTACGGGCGGACTAACAACTGTTACCGTAACCGAGTCAACTCCTGTACAACTAAGCGAATCTGTTACGGTTACTACATAAGTAGTGGTAGTGTTAGGAAATGCTATCGGATTAGCTATATTTGGATTAGAAAGACCTGTTGTTGGTGACCAAGAATAACTCACGCCTCCTGTTGCATTTAGTTGAACAGAGTCTCCAACACACATTGTTGTGTCATTTCCTGCATTAATCAATGCTGAACCAACAAAAACAGTAACCGTATCCGTTGTTGGACAAATACCATTATCAACAGACACAATATAAGTAGTGGTTGAAGTAGGGAAAGCTATAGGATTAGCTACAATTGAACTGCTTAAGCCTGTTGTTGGTGTCCATGTAAAAGTAGAACCTCCAGGACCTGTTGGACTACCTCCTAACTGCATACTATCTCCTAAACAAATAGTGGTATCATTTCCAGCATTCGCAAAAGGAGATGGTAAAATATTCACATTAATACTTATTACACCTGAAGGACAACCACAACCATTTAAGCTATTTAACGTAATTGTTCCCGTTCCTGAACTTCCCCAATTAACCGTTATAGAATCTGTTCCTTGCCCCGAAGCTACCGTTCCTCCTGTTACCACCCAATTAAAAGTATATCCGGAAATTGGACTAGTAGTGTAAGAAGCTGTTGTATTCGGACAAACGGTTAAAGGACCAATAATGGTATCTGGTGGCGTTGGTGGTTCCACAGTAATTTGATATACTTCATTAGTTGTTTTTGGCGGACAACCATCATCTGTTGCTGATACTGAAAACTGATACGGCAATGCTTGAGCAGAACCACAAGGAGCTGTCCAGCTAAAGTTAGAAGTTACTGTTGCTGCTCCAGTTACTGGTGAATTAATAGTTGCCGGAGGATTCATAAAATTAGGATCAAAAATTTGCCCCGAACCAGTAAGTGTTAAACTGTCTCCATTTGGATCTGTAAACGTTATAGGAAATGATAAATTATCACACTCACTAATAGTGTATTGTGTTACTCCACTACCGCCTTGATTAGATAAATTAGGTGCTGGATTGGGTGGGCAAGTAATTACCAACAACTGTAAATCTCTTCTTGATACTCCTATTAAGTTACCATTTCTATATTCTCTAATTTCAACAGCTACAACAAAATTTCCTGTTGTAGGCGACATATATTGTGTTAACCCAGTAGCTCCATTAATAAAAGAAAAACCTCCCGCACCAAAGGGTTGAGCCGTTGAATAACCACCATTATAGTTTACTGTAGGAATTGTCCATGGAAGTGGGGTTGGAGCTTGTCCTGCACCTCTCATAGGAGTTACAAAAGAAAAAATTAGTTGATCTCCATCAGGGTCTATGGCTGTATTCAAAATAGAAACCGTGTCGTTTACACATAAAAAAGGAACTGGATCATCTTGAAAAACTGGTGAACTATTATTTACCAAAGAAGGAGCAATATAGGCATGAAAAGCCATTGCTGTACCTCCAGGATTTAATAAATTGGTAATTGCAGCATTTCTGGCAAAATTTTCAAAATATAAATGATACCCGTTAAAGTTTAAAGGTAAATCTACCAACGTTTCATAAACAGCTTTATAAATACAAACACTTTGACCTACAGTACAACCACTAGAAACAGGTGGCTGAACTAAATTAGAATCCACAATAGGAACAGAGACAGTCTGAAAAAGACTTTTATTTCCACCTCCCATTGGATTTCCACCTATATCTTGTTGATAGATAGAGACATTATGTGATGCAACAGGTATGGGTATCTGAGAATTATTATCACAATTGTTATATACGGTAAGGATAATTTTATATCTGTAATTTGCCCCTACTTGACCCATGTACTCATAGCCCAAACTTCCTCCTACTAAATGCGAAGCAAACAAATAACCACTACTAATAATGGCAATGAATAGTATTAAAACTCTTTTTATCATTGAACTATAATTTTTTTCGTTATTATTCCTTTGTCTGAAATAACATTCATAAAGTAAATTCCTTTGGGTTGGTAAACCACATTAAACTCATAAATAAAAACATTAGCTTGTGGCAGTATTTTATCGACCACTTGCCCCATAATATTCACCAGTACTAATTCTTTTATATCCATATTAAAATTAGTTACCTCAACAGTTAGTTGCTCTGAAACTGGATTTGGATAAACATTTATAGCTGAATTCAATTCATTCTCGTCAATACCAACTGTTGTACATGTCCAATTTAATTGGAAGCCTGGTCTAGTAATCACAAAGTCTGTTTTTTGTCTGATAGTTATGCTGCCTCCACTTGATGTTATTGGAACAGGAAGTGTATTACCTGTCAATCCTGCCAACACAGGGCTAGCTATTGTTGGTCCATCATATACTACCAATGAATCAAAACCATATTCAAAATCAAACAAGCCAAAGTTTAGTGTAATTTGAGTTGCTCCAACTGGCTGTATGGTTACTGTCCCATCGGTATTATTTGAATAATCTAACGATGGCCCTCCATTATCATACAATGTTCCATTGCAATCGGTATAAGAAGCACTTCCAGTTATAGGCATATTATTAGAATTAGTAGTACTACAAAACCAATCCAATTCAAAACCAGGTCGTACAACGGTAAAATCTGTTTTTTGCCTGATGGTTATACTGCCTCCACTTGAGCTTATAATTCCCGGTAAGTTGGTTCCAGAAAAACCTCCCAAAATAGGGCTAGCAGTTGTTGGTCCATCATAAATAATTAAAGAATCAAAACCACTTTCAAAGTTAAAGGATACAAAACTTAGTGTAATTTGTGCTGCTCCAGCTGGTTGAATAGTTACTACCCCATCAGTATTATTTGAGTAAGACATACTTGGGCCTCCATTATCGTAAAGTGTACCGTTACAATCTGTAATAATGATAGTTCCTGTAGGAGGCATAGTATTAAAACACGCTATAGTAATGTAGTTTACCATTGCTACCGAATCTTGCCCAAAAGCATTAGTAACCACTAAGCTAACCGTATAAGTGCCTGGGTTAGTATAATAATGTGATGGATTTTGTTGTGTAGAAGTATTTCCATCTCCAAAATACCAAGTCCAACCAGTTGGAATATTGGTTGATAAATCAGTAAACTGAATGGTATCTGAACAAGTTACCGTAGTTGAAGCTGTAAAGTTAGCCGTAGGAGGATTTGTATTAGGTTGAATAATTACACCATAATCTTCTGTCTGACCAAAATTAGAATTGCCACATGCATTTTGAACATTTCCAACTACATCAGAAGTTATTCTCATTCTTAAAGGTGTATTTAAAACTGCTCCACTAGGAATAGTAATATTTCCTATTGGATTAAAAGCATTGTTTATAGTAAGGACTAATTCATTGGTATTATTAAATACACCATCATTGTTAAAATCTATCCAAGCTCTGGTATCTTGAGCATTACTTGATCCTGTTGTAATATTTATAATGTAAGAAGATCCTTCATTTACCGTTGTTTGTTGAGAACAAGAAAAATCCTTATATCCTTCTGAACCATCTGCCGATGAATTAGAAATGGTATTAAAACTTACATCTAAAATTCCGTAGCCACAGCAATAAGAAAGCGTAGAAGGCGTACAGCTTGCAGCTAACACTTGATTGGCTGTTGTAATATTAACTGTTTGAGTAATGGTATCACTTCCATTGGCGTTGGTAGCAATAAGTGTTACTGTATAAACACCATCTGCCGCATAAGTATGACATGGATTTTGTTGTGTAGAAGTGTTACTATCTCCAAAATCCCATGCCCATGATGTTGGCACATTTTGAGATTGATCGGTAAAACAAACTGTTCCACTACAACTTGGGTTGGGCGATGAGCTGAAAGCAGCTATTGGGGCATTCAAATTTTGTGTAATAATAACGGTATAATCTTCTGCCTGACCAAAATCTAAATCTCCACATGGTGTAGGAGCTGCACTAAAATCATAATCAGCAGAAATTCTCATTCTTAAAGGTGTGTTTAAAACTGTTCCAGATGGAATAGCAACACTTCCTGAAGTATTCATTTGAGAAGTAGCTGTAAAAACACGTTCTGTAGTGTTATTAAAAACGCCATCATTATTAAAATCTATCCAAGCTGCATAATTTTGAGTGGATTGAGCCGAACTTCCAATGGATAAGGTATAGGAAGATCCTTCAAAAACTGTAGTTTGATAACAAGTAAAATCGCTATACCCTGCTGCTCCATCTGTAGATGAGTTACTGATAGTATTAAAATCTACTTGAGTAATACCAAAACCACAACAATAAGTTAACGTATTAGGCGTACAAGATGCTGCCACTGGCGAACTTCCTGAAAGATTTACGGTGATTAAATTATTCATAGCTAAAGTGTCGCAACCAAAAGCATTACAAGTAATTAAGGTTACAGTATAAGTACCACTAGATGAATAAGTATGAGTTGGGTTTTGTTGTGTAGAAGTATTTCCATCACCAAAATTCCACAACCAAGAGGTTGGATTTTGTGTAGATAAATCTGTAAAAGAAACTACTCCCGAACAAGTATAGGTAGTATTTGCCGAAAAATTACTTGAAGGAGGAATATTGGCTGCTGTCCAATCCAAAACCATATTAGGTCTTTGGGTAGAAGTGCCAGTAGTTAAGGTAGATGAACAAACCGTTGCATTATCTGCTCTATACCAAATGGAGCTTGTAAACGAAGTAGTTGAATTATACATTACTGCATTGTTAGTCCAAGCAGTATTATTAAAACATGTTTCTACTAATAAATTAGAGGTTCCATCCCAATAAAAGGGCGTTCCAAAAGTATGGTTATTCAATCCTATAACATCAGTATATGCTTGTGGTCCGTAAACGGTTGTTAAACCTGTTTCAAAAGCAGTAATAGTATTGGTAGGAGTTAATTTTAATGCAATAGTAAACCCTTGTAATGATGTTCCTTGAGATTGAGCTACATCAAAAGCTAAACTATTGATATTTCCTGCTGTCATTCCTGCGGCAGTAAGCTCCGAAGCTAAAATTAAAAACTGATGTCTTGCTCCCCAATACCAATTACCATAAGCAGCCGGGTAAGTTGTTGTAGTGTTAGTAGTTGTTCCCGTCCCTATTGTAATAGGAGTGGCTTGTATAGTAGAACTAAACACTAATACTGCTAAAATTAAAAAACTATAAAATTTTTTCATATAAAAAGAATTAATACGTAACACTTAGACTCATTTTTTACCTTTAAAGTTGCGTTTTAAAGTAAATTTAATGTTGTATTTTTGTTAGCTTATAATGCAAATTACTTTTGCAATGTAGGTTTTTTTTAATTATAAAACAATGATTTGTATTAACTAACCTACAAATGGTAGGTTTTAATATATAAACGGTAAATATGGCTTTAATAAAAAAACTAAACGACAAAACTCCTGAGTTTGGAGAGGATTGTTTTTTCGCAGAGAACGCAACTATTATTGGTGATGTAGTAATGGGAAATGAATGTAGTGTTTGGTACAATGCAGTAATTAGAGGCGATGTGCATTATATTAAAATGGGGAACAGAGTAAATGTGCAAGATGGAGCTGTAATCCATTGTACGTATAAAAAACATCCTACCAATATTGGTAATAATGTTTCTATCGGACATAATGCCTTAGTACATGGCTGTACCGTAAAAGACAATGTATTGATAGGCATGGGAGCTATTGTTATGGATGGCGTGGTGGTAGAAAGTAACACCATTATTGCTGCCGGAGCTGTTGTTACTCAAGGAACACATGTGGAAGCTAACTGCATTTATGCTGGAGTTCCTGCCAAAAAAGTGAAAGAAATGAATGCAGCACTTTCCGAAGGAGAAATTAAAAGAATTGCCGAAAGCTATGTGATGTATGCTGGGTGGTATAAGTAGAGTTGAAAAGTTAATCGTTATTTGTTAACCGTGAACTGACAACTACTATGTACAATCAACGAATAACTATTAACCATTAACAAATAACATTTATTTTTCTATCTTTGCCCTTAAATGAAATTTGTTTATCCGGAATTTCTTTATGCCCTTTTTGCAATAGCCATACCTATTGTCATTCACCTATTTAATTTTCGAAAGTTTAAAAAAATTTACTTCTCCAACGTTCAGTTTTTAAAAGAAGTAACCCAAGAAACCCAATCTAAATCTAAATTAAAACACTTACTAATTCTTATCAGCAGAATTTTAGCAATAAGTTTTTTGGTGTTTGCTTTTGCTCAACCATACATCCCTACCAGCAGTGGAATGACTTCTCCTAAAAATAAAGTGGTTGGCATTTATGTAGATAATTCTTTCAGCATGGAAAGCACAGGGAACTTAGGTGCTTTGCTTGATGAGGCTAAACTTAATGCTTCCGAAGTGGTAAATAATTACAATGCTTCCGATAAGTTTTTGGTTTATACCAACGCTTTTGCCTCGGGCGAATATCGTTTGCTTTCGCAAGAGCAAGCCATAGAAAAAATTGAGCAAATAGAAATTGTTCCGCAGACTAAAAACCTTTCTGCCATTTACTCTAGAGCTACAGAAGGCATTAATAATGCAGATATCGCCAATAAATATTTCTACCTGTTTTCCGATTTCCAAAAAACCATTAGCGACTTTAACGACTTGGAACAAGACAGCACTATTAATTGGTTGTTAATTCCCATTACCGGCAATCAAACAGATAATTTATACATTGATAGTTGTTGGTTTGAATCGCCTACTCACTTGTTTAATCAACAAGAAGAATTAAAAGCCATTGTGGTAAATAAAGGCGAAAAAGATGTGGAAAACATTCCTGTAAAATTATTTATCAACGAACAATTAATTACGCCTACCAGTGTTTCTGTTAAAGCTAACGATAAAACTACCATTGCTTTTAATTATCAAAACAAACAGCAAGGCATACAACAAGGAAAAATAGAATTGAGAGACCATCCTGTGATTACCGATGATGCTTTTCATTTTTCCTATCAAATTGCTAATCAGATAAATGTTTTAGAAATTCACGACAAACAAGCTACTGAAAGCAAGGCTATTCCTGCTCTTTATCAAACCGATAGCTTGTTTAATTTTATGTCGGGAGCCATTGGTCAGTTAGATTATTCGCTGATAAAAACCGCTAATTTAATTGTGCTGAATGAGCTTAAAGAACTGAATAGCGGATTGGTTCAAACGCTAAAATCTTTTGTAGAAAATGGTGGAAGTTTATTGGTTTTTCCTGCCGAAGAAATGAATTTAGAAAGCTATCAACTGCTAACAAATGCTTTTCAGATAAATCCTTATTTAACCAATGATACCTCTTCATTAAAAGTAAGAGACATTAACTACGAACATCCTATTTTTAATAATGTTTTTGAAAAGAAAGAGGCTGAAAAACTAAACCTTCCGTTGGTTAAAAATCATTATGCGTTGGCAGATTTTAATACCATTTTCAGAAGCGATGTGTTAACGCTTAACAACGGCACGCCATTTCTTAGCGATTTTAAAATCAATAAAGGACATGTTTATCTTTGTGCTTCGAGCCTTAACAAAACCGCTACCAACTTTGCCAATCATGCACTTTTTGTTCCGGTATTGTACAACATTGCTTTTTTAAGTCAGCCAACCTATCCAAATTATTTTATTATTGGAGAAAACAATGTAATCAATATCAACACCAGTATTAAAGACAATGTTTTTCATCTGAAAAATGACAACATGGAAATTATTCCAAAAATAAAAAGCGAACAAAATACTACCTCCATTTTCTTTGGAAATGAAATTACCACCGCAGGCAATTATTTGCTTACCAACGAAACCGTAGAAATGGGCATTGCTTTTAATTACGATAGAAAAGAATCTGATTTGGCTTGTTTAACCGAAAGTGAGCTAGCCACCCAGCTAACACAGTACGGAATAAATGCCAACATTGTTAACGCCAACGAAGTTTCATTTAAGTCGGCACTAAACGAAATTGAATCAGGGAAAAAATATTGGAAAATTTGCGTTATTTTAGCACTTATTTTCTTAGCAGTAGAAATTGCTTTGATAAGGTTGATGAAATAAATTGGAGATTAGAAATTAGAAATTAAAGATTTTACTGATTCATATAAAAATAATTTTAGCGTCTTTGCGTCTTTGCGAGAGATAACTAGTAACAACTAACAACATGGACATCTTAATCAAATCGGCAGTAATCGTTGACAATAACTCGAGTTTGAACGAGCAAAAAATGGATATTCTTATTGAAAAAGGAATTATCGTTAAAATAGCTAAATCCATTAAAAATTCAGGGAACTACAAAGAAATTTCCTATCCTGATTTGCACGTTTCTATTGGTTGGTTTGATTTCAGAGCTAACTTTTGCGACCCAGGAAATGAACACAAAGAAGATTTTACCAGTGGATTGAAAGCTGCTGCTTTAGGTGGTTTTACAGGTGTTGTTGCCATGCCCGATACTTATCCTACTATCGATAGCAAATCCGGAATTGAATATGTAATTAACAAAACCGCCAATGCCATTGTAAATGTTTATCCTGCCGGATGTTTGTCTGAAAAAGCCGAAGGCAAAGAAATTGCCGAAATGTACGACATGCACAATGCCGGTGCAGTAGTTTTTACCGACAATAAAAAAAGCATAGAAAATCCAAGTTTGCTTACCCGAGCCATGCTCTACACCAAATCATTCAATGGGTTGATAATGGAATTTCCTAACGAAAAGAATATATTTAACAACGGACAGATAAACGAAGGTGTGGTAAGCACCAAACTCGGAATGAAAGGTATTCCGTCTTTAGCCGAAGAACTGCAAGTAGCAAGAGCCATTTACTTAGCCGAATATTGCGATGCAGCCATTCACTTAACCAATATTTCTGCAAAAAAATCAGTAGAACTCATTAAACAAGCTAAAGCTAAAGGACTAAAAGTTACTGCTGATGTAAATTCTTACCACTTACTGTTAGACGAAACAGCATTGGAAACTTTTGACAGCAACCACAAAGTATTGCCTCCACTAAGAACCAAAGACGACCAAAAAGCCTTGATTAAAGGACTGAAAGAAGGAACGATAGACATTATTTGCTCCGACCACACCCCCGAAAACATTGAAAACAAAAAATGTGAGTTCGACCATGCGGCTTTTGGCATTATTAACTTACAGACCTCTTTTGCTGTTGCTCATACCGCCATTAAAAACAAATTGCCCTTAGCAGATTTTATTGAAAAAATAACCGTTGCACCACGCCAATTGCTGCACCTAAGCATTCCTGAAATAAAAGAAAAAACAGCAGCCAACCTTACCTTATTTAGCCCTAATAGCGAAACTAAACTTGCCACTAACGATATTGTTTCTAAATCTAAAAACTCACCATTTATCGGCAAAAAATTAAACGGTAAAGTGTATGGGGTGATTAATAAGAATAAAGTGTTGGTGGGGTAGTAATAAATGAGTTTTAAAATTTTTATAAACAGAAAAAATTCAAACCTCAAACTTTGAACTAGAAACTTGAAACCTACTTCTCTCTCATTTTTTTGTAAGCTCTGATGGCTAACATCAGCAAAACGCCAAAAAGTACAATGCCTACTACTCCCCAAACCCAGCTCATGGCTTCTTTGAGGGTAACCAAAAACACAATGGCAAACAAAAAAACGGTAGCTACTTCATTCCAAATGCGCAATTTAAAAGAAGAGTACTTAATTTTATTCTGTTGCAACTGAACAAACAAACGATGACACATAAAGTGGTAAACATACAATGCCATTACAAACGTAAGTTTAACATGCATCCACGGTTGCGACAAATAATACCCGAAATTGGTATAAAGCAACCAACCTGCAAAAAAAGCGGTTAATATTGCCGATGGCCAAGTAATGCCATACCATAAGCGTCTGCTCATGAGTTTATACTGTTCTTGCAAAATCGCTTTGGCACTTTCTTCTTTGCTTTCTGCTTCTACATGGTAGATAAACAACCGAACAATATAAAATAACCCAGCAAACCAAGTGACTACAAATATGATATGTAATGCTTTTATGTATAATGGGTTCATGGCTGTAAAAGTAATATTTTTTTAAGTTTGATAAGTAAATTGAATTGGCTAATAGGCAATATGTACTAAAAATCACTATACCTATTGGTAATGGCTGTTTTTAAACCAATAAAAAATAGGTTGGAAGAAAGGTCGGCAAAATTATTCGTGAATGTTCTATTGGTAACTCCAGCTTGCAAAATCATGTTCGATTTCGGATTTAACACGTAAGAGATTTTTACGGTATTGTTCACAATGTTGGTTTTTAATCCGTTGAGGGTGTAATAACCGTAATTACTTTCTCTGTTATTGTAGGGTTGGTAAACATCCTGACCTAAAGAAAATCCATTGGTGTCTAAACCTACTTTTGCCAATGTGCTGTGCAGTTCAAAAATCCAACGTTTTTTGGCATAAAAAGCTGAGGCAGTTATTTCTTTAAAATTGGCGCCTAAGGGATGTGCCAATGGAGCATTAAAATGGGCATAGTTTTGAAGTGTACTTACATTGGTGCTTCTATAAAAATAACTGTAAGTAAATGGTCTTACTTCGTTGTACTCTAACTGCAAACGTAATCTTTTAATGTTAAGGGGTTCTATAAATTTTAATCCAGCTTGAACTCCGTATTTGTTTGCCCACCAACCGTTACCAGCTTTTAATTCTTCCAACAAAAATTCATCAAATAGTAACTGACCATAAAAGATATGTTTTTTTAGAATACGCATTTTTATGCTTCCACCCATTAGTGCATTATCAGATGAACCTAAAGCAAATTCAGTTGAGCGTAAAAAGATAATAGGATTTAAGTAAGATAAATCATAACCTCTGTAAAATCCTTTTTCTTGAGATTGAAATACAATGCTTTCAAAAAAGCCTACATTCAACCACTTGGTAACATTCATGCTTAAATAGTGGGTAGTAGCAAACTTTTGCATGTAATTGCTGTAAATTCCGTCAGTAAAACGAATATCCTGATGATTGGAATATAATGCCATGTATTTAATTTTCCAAATGTTAGCGGTAAGTTTTAAATAAGGATAACTGTTAGCAAAATCGGATAAAAGTAGCGAACGATAACCGTCTCCTATAAAATGTTTACCGTAACCTGCTTGAATAGCAAATACTTCATCGGGGGTAAAAGTAATGTTTCCTTGAGAAAATATAGATGCATCATTTTTAGAGTAACCGTAACCCGGACTAATATTTTTACTTTGAACCATGGCATCTATATGGCTTGGATAGGTAGAATAATCGTATAAAAAATCGAATTGAGCACTCCATTTTTCACCTAAAGCAGCTTGTAGTTGAATGCCTGCACTGGTTTCTAATAAATTTTCATTGTAATTATCAGCTTTTTCTAAGGTACTTACAGCATTTATAATAGGGTTGAAGTTAAGGTAGAAATTACCTTTTTTTTCGATTAAATGACGGTTGAATAACTGATTAACAAATCCTTTTGAAGTATTTACTTGCAAATTCGCAATGCTAGTATCGTAAGAAATTAATCTATTAACTTCATTTTTATTGTAAGGTTTTATAGCGGTGTGAAAATTAGCAGCTGTATCTAAATTATTCAAATACAGGTATTCAAAAGTACGCTCATTATTGATGTTAAAGTTTTGTGCAACAAGCGAACCACCAACCAATAATCCAATCAATATGTATAAAAAACGATTCAATTTTTACGTTTCAGTTTAAATAAGAAAGGAATTTGAGTAGATAGGATTACTGCAGCGGTAAGTACTATAAAAGCGTAACTTGGGTTGAATTGTTGAGCAAAAACAGCTCCTCCTACCACTAATAGACTAAACAAATAAATAACAATTACGGTTTGCTTGTGCGATAATCCTAAGTCTAATAATCGGTGGTGAATGTGGTTTCTGTCGGCACGAAACGGAGAAACACCGCTTAAAATCCTGATGGTAAACACCCTGATGGTATCTACTAAAGGATATACCAAAATAGACATGGCTAAAATGGGTTTAGAAATATTTTGTATCACATCGGGCAAATTGGTGGCTTTGTATTCCACCATTTCAATGGCCAATACTGCCATTAAAAAACCAATAGTAAGCGAACCCGAATCGCCCATAAATATTTTTGCAGGATTAAAATTAAATCTTAAAAATCCTAATAGACTTCCTGCAATGGCAAAAGATAAAATAGCATAAATCCAATCGTTTGCACAATAGAACCAACATCCAAAAAAAGAAGCAGCTATTAATCCAACTCCCGCAGCCAAGCCATCAACACCATCAATTAAATTAAAAGCATTTATGATAACAATATAAGTGAACACCGAAAGCATAATTCCGGCATATTCGGGTATTTCTCTTATGCCGAATAAACCGTGCAGACTAGTTAGTTTTACGTTTGCCATAAACACCATAATAAAAGCACAAAATAAATGAGCAGCTAATTTTTTGGCAGGAGCAGTACCAATAATATCGTCTTTCATGCCCACAAAAAACATAATAAGCATTGCCGGAACAAGGTACTTTATTACCCCAATTTTATCGATGGGCAACCATAGTAAAAAAGAGAATAAGATGCCTGCAAAAATCATCATCCCACCCATAGAAGGTGTTTTTTCGCTATGAATTTTTCTGCTTTCTGTTGGGTCGTCAAACAAATGTTTCATTTTAGCAATAGTAATGAAGGATGGAGTTGCTAACAACACAATCAAAAAAGAAGTAATTATTGGTAAAATGATTTCCATAATTAAATATCGCTGTATAAGTTTCTTAATGAAGTTCTTAATGCAAAATAAATATAATTTGTTCTATGTTCACCAAAATCAGTAGTTAAAGTTCTTTGAGATAATCCTACCATCAACGCCATATTGTTCTTAGGGTTAATTAAAAATCCGGCATGTGCCTGAACGTTTATTAAATCTGCTGTGGCAGGAACGATTGAAATGGTGTTTTCGTTGCTTGCAAAAATATTACTTCCTTCAGAGTTTAGTTTGGCAACATTGACTTTTACTTGAGTAAATATTCGTTTGTACTTGTAATTCATTATCCCAACTATTTCGTCAAAGTTAGCTCTAAAAGGATGAGCCAACGGTTCATTAAAATGGGAATAATTTTGCAATGGAATAGCATTACTAAAAGTATAAGGCTCTACATGGTTAAATTCGGCTTGTAAGGTTAGTCCCGTAATGCCAAAAAACTTTATCCCTGCCTGATAACCTGTTTTAGTTTGGTTTTTATTTCCATCATACAACAACTGACCATAAAGAATGGTATTGATTGGCAACTTAATTTTTGCGTTAAGCCCCAATTGAGAATTGTTTTTACCATCAAAACCTGTAACTAACGTATTAGCAAACAATACAGGATTTAACTGCATAAAATTGTAAGGTTTTGTGCCACTGCTGTCTTCTGTTTGCCATATTGTTGATTCAAAAAATCCTAAATGCAGCCATTTAGTAGCTATCCAACTTAAATAATGCACTGACATACTTTTACGCATAAACAATTCTTCGGGAGTTGAACCTTGTTCTCTTCTGTCGAGGCTAGATAAGCCAGTATTAGTTTTAGTATATTGAAATTGATTTTTCTTGCCAAACCAAGCTGTAGCTTTGTAATACGGATAATGAAAAGCATAATCGGAAAGCAAAATGGAACGATATCCATCACCTACAAATTGCTTGTCGTTGCCTAATTGAAAGTTAAATCGTTTACTGGGAGAGTAGGAAATGTAAGAAGTTGCAGCATTGTAATCAAATCCATTATCTTTAAAACGCTTTACTCTTCCTTGTCCGGGAACAACATTGGTTGAACGCACATAAGCTGCCATATAATCGGGGAAAACAGCTTGGTTTTCGTACAATGCAGTTTGAAAAGAAAATTTTTCGCCAATGTGTCCTTTAGCAATAATTCCCCTAGTATTTACATAAAGTGTTTGCTCTTTATTGAGGGATTCTCCATCTTGTCCCATCTCCAAATTAAGCAAAGGATCTATGGTAAGGTAGAAATCGCCTGTATCAACGCTCACAAAATTTTCGTGAAACAGTTTTCTGGAAAACCACGATTTATCTTTTAAGTAAGTTTTATTTATATTGATAAGGTAAGCATCTTGCTCATGGTTTTTAAGTAAATAAAAGCTGTCTGTTGCTACTTTTGATTGAAGAATAGGATGAAAAGAAGTATGTACATTATTTTCTAATGCATTAAATTCTTTTTGATTCACCAAGTTAAATTCTCGGTTAAGCGGTAAATTAAGTTGCTGACTAAAAGCTAATTGAGTAGCAAGCAAAAAAAGTAAAAAAAATATGCCGATTTGCTTATTCATTAGTTTTAATACTGAAAACAGTGAAAATGTGTTGCTTAAAAATAAAGCACCAAAGCTAATAATCTTTTTTAAGATAATAAGTCTTTGTAAGAAAACTCCCAAAAACTAGAAAAAGGATAGTTTTATTGTAGCACTAATTAGAATCAGCTATGTTGATTAATAATTTGTACCAACTGATTGGCATCTACTACTCCTGATTGTCTCCAAAGCTGTTTGCCGTTTTTAAACAAAATAAGTGTCGGCACACCTCTTACCTGATAAGCTGTAGCAGCTTGTTGGTTTTTATCTACATCAATTTTTAACACACGGGCTTTGCCTTGTACTTGTTTAGCCACATCATCTAAAATTGGCGACATGGCTTTGCACGGACCACACCAAGTAGCAAAGAAATTTACTAAAACGGGTTGGTCGGAATTAATAATTTCATTAAATGTTGCCATGATATCTTATTTAAAAGTGATGCTCCAAATCCCTCTAAATTCATCTACTTCAAAATCTACTGCTTTATCATTAGGATAAAGTGCCAAAATAGATTTGTAATCGGTTTCGCTTACTGTTTTTCCAACTGTTCCGTGGCAAGTAACACAAAGTGGTTGTAAATGAATAGGAGCGTAAAAGCTTACTGTATTATCGGTATTTCGTTTTACTTCAGGAAATAAATCTTCGGTAGTTTTTGAAGCATTCAGGTAGTAATCAATCATTTCTTGCTCGGAAGCATTGGGTTTGTTTTTCTCATTTCGTAGTTTGTGGCTGGTTCTTTTAATGCTAACATCATAATGTTTTGAAAGTGAATCAACAATAATACTTTCGTTTACATTACAAAATTTAACCGCATTTACCACTCCACCTTCACTCATGGCTTTTTTTAGATTTCCACTTAATGCTTTAAAGGTTTGTTGAGCAATTTCCAGACCTTTTATGGTGTAAGCCTGACTTTCATCTATGGTAAGTTCTTCAACACCCTCGGTAATTTGCTTCGGCTGTTCTTCTGTTATAGTTTCTACCTCTTTTTCAGTAGTTTTTGAATCGCTACAAGCAAAAAATGTAGTAGCTAAAACAAGGGTAATAAAGCTACGTTTGTTCATGGTCTTATTGTTTAAACTCTTCAGGAACATCTCCCGTTAAGGTGTTGAGGAAAGCAACTATATCGTTGGATTCTTCTTCAGTCAATTCTTTATTCAATTGCAATTTTGCCATTATCTTAACGGCTTCATTCAAGTTAGTCACGCTTCCATCATGGAAATAAGGGTAGGTTTTTTCAATGTTTCTAAGTGATGGTGATTTAAAAAAGTATTTATCCGCTTCATTTTGGGTAACTTCAAATCTACCCTCATCAATTCTATCACTTTTGGTAAGTTCCCAATAATTGCCAAACAGACCAAATTTTTGGATTAATTGTCCACCCAATGCATTTCCGCTGTGGCAAGTGATGCAGCCTGTAGTCATAAAAGTTTCTAAACCTCTTTTTTCTTGTTCGTTTAATGCTTCGTCATTCCCAGCTATATAATCATCAAATTTTGAAGGAGTAATTAATTTACGCTCAAAAGCACCAATGGCTTTTTGTAGATTTTTGTACGTAATTGGTTGTTCCTCTTCGGGGAAAGCTTTAGCAAAAAGTTCTTTGTATTCTTCAATTCCTGAGAGACGTTCTACCACAAACTCTTCGCTTGGCATAGCCATTTCAATAGGGTTTAATATAGGACCACCGGCTTGTTCTTCCACATCTTTATTTCTTCCATCCCAAAATTGTGAAGCGTGAAGAGCAGCATTCAATACGGTTGGAGAGTTTCTCGTTCCATTTTTGCCGTCATTTCCTGGTGAAGTTGGTAAGTTATCCACCCCAAAAGTATTCAAATTGTGACAAGTGTTGCAGCTTTGTTTGTTGTCTTTGGAAAGCCTCACATCAAAATACAATTGTTTTCCTAGAATTACTTTTTCTTCAGTAATAGGGTTTTCAGGGTTATCCACTATTTCAGGTAATTCTCCAAAAAGAGTTTTAGCACGTTCTTGTAATTCTGTCAATTCTTTTGTTTCAGGAGTAGTTTCTACTTCTTTTGTTTCAGTTTTTTCATCGCCACAAGCAATTAATGCTGTAAAGGCAATAGCATAAGCCAAGTAGGAAATTTTATTCATGGTCTGTTTTGTTTTTTAGCCCCCTCTAGCCCCCCCGAAAGGGGAGGATTTCCAACGCACTAAGCCAATTAAATTAATAGTATTGGAATTAAAAGGGAAAGTTTATTGTTTTTCTTTATTTTCTTGTTTGTTGAATTTATCGTTAGCAAAATCACCCACTAACCAACCCATAAATGCTCCGTAGGCAGCAGTTCTGTACCAAACAGAAGTAATGGCACACGAGCCACTTTCGCAACCGACAAAATACCAGTAAGCATATCCTGCTGCAGCCCCTAAAAAAGCTACAAGAAAAGAAATTTTATGATTTTTTATCCAGTTGAGCATAAAGTGTTAGATTGATGATAGCACAAAGTTACTCAAATTTCCACTCATTTTTAATGAGGCTATGGATTTTAACTAATTTTAAAAGTTGTAAATTAGCCGACTAGATTTTAAAACAATACAAAACAAAATTTGAATTTTCCTCTTTACATAGCAAAAAGGTATTTTATTGCCAAAAAATCACATAATGTAATCAACATTATTTCATGGATTTCTGTATCGGGAATTGCTGTTGGTACGCTGGCATTAGTAATTGTTCTTTCTGCTTTTAATGGATTGGAAGATTTAGTTGAAAAGCTTTATGCTTCTTTTGATCCAGATATAAAAATTGAAGCTACTAAAGGTAAAACTTTTGACGTAGCTGATTTTCCTAAAGATAAAATTTTGCATTTAGAAGAAGTGGCTTTTTACAATCATGCGGTGGAAGATGTGGTGTTGGTAAAATACATGGAAAAACAAACCATTGCTACTTTAAAAGGTGTTGAACCGCAGTTTTATGAAATGACGGGTTTAGATACATTAATGATTGAAGGAAAAGTGATGATGGATGATTCCAACAAAATAGTATTGGGATACGGTATTGCGGATAAATTATCCTTGTATTTACACAATATGATAGTGGAACAAGTGAGTATTATTGTCCCGAAAAAAGGTTTAGCAAAAGCATTTGTTCCAACGGATGAATTTACCCGAAAATTTGCTATTCCAACAGGTATTTTTTCTGTCAACCCTGATTTTGATACCAAATATGTAGTTACACCTTTAAGGTTTGCACAAAAAGTACTTTCTTACGAAGGAAAAATATCTTCTGTAGAGTTGGGGCTAAAATCGGGAGTAAATCATGAAAAAGCAAAAGAAAAAATACAAGTTATTTTGGGTGATGATTATGTAGTAAAAACCCGACATGAGTTGAATGAGTTGATTTTTAAAACCAACAAAACTGAAAAGTGGATTACTTTCCTTATCCTAACCTTTATATTGATAATCGCTTCTTTTAACATTATTGGTTCGCTTACCATGTTGATTATTGATAAGAAAAAAGATATTTGGATTTTACGCACCATGGGAGCTTCTAGAAAAGTGATACGAAGATTATTTTTTATAGAAGGTATGATTATCAATCTTACGGGAGCTCTTTCAGGGATGATATTGGGCACTATTATTTGTGTGTTGCAAATACAATTCGGGTTGCTACGTTTGGAAGGCAGTGTGGTGGAATTTTACCCTATGAAATTAGAAGCCATGGATTTTGTTTACATAACCATTATTGTATTGATAATTGGTTTGTTAGCCTCTTGGTATCCGGTGAGGGTATTGACTAAAAGGCATCTTTAGCCTCTTATTTCATTATACTGAATAAAAATCACAATGCTTCTTTCAAGCTCAGTAAAAAAGCTTTTACATTTTCTAATGATTTTATGACTTCAAGGTTTTCTTTGGTGGATTCCTGAAATGTTGCTGCTTCACTTTTAAGTTTGTTTTTGGCTCCTTCTAAAGTATAGCCTTTTTCTTTTACCAAATGAAAAATAATATGGAAATTATCAATGTCTTTTTTGGTAAACAGCCTATTGCCTTTTTTGTTTTTTTGAGGTTTAATAATATCAAACTCCTTCTCCCAAAAACGAATTAAGGAAGTATTGACATTAAACATGCTTGCCACTTCACCAATAGTATAAAATAATTTACCGTCAGTCATATAGCAAAAATAAGCAACCCAACTAAATAATTTACTTGGGTTGCAAATATTTAGTTAACAATTGCTGCAACTATCTCCTTCTTCTTTAACGCCTAATTTAGCTACAATTTTATCCATTAAACACCATTTTGTTAACGATGATTGTAACAAGTTTACTCCTACAGTTCCATCACCCATTACTCTAAAAACATCTTCATTGTTTACTATGTTAGTAACAAAAAATGATTTATTATTTTGAGAAATATCACTTCTCACATTAATAGATCCATCACCCATAACTACAAAAACATCTTGGTTGGTAGTAGCATCTGTAACTGAATAAGCAATAGTATTACTATTGTTTACCACATTTTGAAAACCATATTTTACATTGGGCCAATTTTGTGGGTGGTTGGTGTTTAAATATATTCCAGCTGTTGTTCCTACTGAATTATTTACATGTAATTGATATTGATTAGTAGGTATGGAATTTATTCCAAAAAAAGAAGTGAAATAGCCTGTGCCCCTTACATCTAATGTTGCGTTTGGGTTATTAGTTCCTAAGCCTATTCTTGCAGGACAATCTATCCCTGTAAATAAAATGCCATAATTAGGAGTACTAGTTGAACTCCAAATAGGTAGATTTACATTATTACCAGTAGAAATACAAGTTTGCGGAGGTTGGTAAATTGCAGTCAT
>JAVVER010000021.1:0-33987 GCA_032251145.1 Vicingaceae bacterium
CACCAATGACGATAATAAAAAGAAAAAAGAAAGTGAAAAGAAGAAAGAGAAAAAAGGCTTGCGTAAGTTCTTAGATAAAATTGCCAACCCTAATGAAGAAGAGTTAGAAGAAAATAAGGAGTTTTAGTGGGAATCTCGCACAAATAAATCTGTTAACAATTTTTGGTTATACTTTCATTTTAGTACTAACTTCACTATTTCGTAAACCTGATTTGTAAATTCAGGTTAAAATATAATCCTCCATTTTCTTCATAAATTTCTCCAAATCCGTGACGAGATGAACTTGCAGTATCGAGTTTTGTATTATTAAGCAAATAATCTTCAAATTCATTTCTGTTAAAAATATGGTAACACAAAACATCTCCATTTTCTTTTACAATTAAATATCCGCCTGTTGCATCATATTTTCCTGTCCAAACTTGTGAGGGCATCATTCCAAGCGCAACATCTGTCAAGAAACGTTTGATTTTGTATTCATAAAATTTATGTTCGTTTTCAACATCAAAGTTCAATGGGTTTTTGTCAGCTGTTTTGTTGACTAAATCGGTCAAGTGAGAAAACTCACTCGAATAAAAGTCAAAGACGATTTGCGATAAAATTTCAGGTAGTAAACTGTCAATCAAAACAAGATTATTTGAGAATATTGGTTTTTGAGCTTTATGAAAATCTAAAGAGCAATTATTTTGTAAAATTGCTTTTACACGTCCTTTTAAATCTGCTGATTCTTTCTCCCCCCTTTTTACTATTAAGGAATTTATTCTACTAATTTCTTGTGGTTGTATTGAACCATTTATTTTATAAATAAAATTTGTCGTTTTACCTGCATTTAATAGAGTAGAAGGACTCCCAAGTTGTGATTTTATACTAAATCCTAAAGTTGGTTGTTGATTTGTTCTTTGGTCGTGAATAACAATTGTAATATCAGTTTTTGCTGAAGAACTAGCTTTTAATGAAATGCAATTTATGGATTGCATAAATTCCTCAATTTCTGGAACAGAAAAAGTCCTTTCTATATTTTGCTTTATTGCATTTAGAAGAAAAAGAGCTTTGTCCTTAAAGTCTGAAATAGGAATTTTTAAAACTTCTTCATCTCCCGAAATTAAAATGATTTCATCTTGAATTGAATATTCAAAATTGCCGTTGTTTTCGGTACGAAGTATTTTGATAATTGGATAAACTAAACCTTCTAACTTTTCAATGTCTTTATTTCCAAGAAATAATTGTTTGTCGCCTACTAATTTAAAAAGAGCATAGATTTCGCTCCATTCTCCTTTATTTCCTGTAATCATTTGCAGTTAAGTTTTTCTATTATTTTTTCCGCTGTTGCCTGAATTGCGGGAACTGCAACTGAATTTCCGAATTATTTGTATGCTTGTGCGTCTGAAACTATAATTTTAAAATTGTCTGGAAAGCCCTGTAATCTTGCCCATTCTCGTGGTGTCATTTTTCTAAAATGCTTTGGGCGTGCCCACAAGGGTCGGGCTATCCGCTACAAGTCCTCGCTCGTTCCTCGCTGTGGGCTTTCCACTACTATCCCTCACGCAACTTATCCGCGAAAGATATTGTCAGAATGATATTTAAGGAACTCTTGCGATGGAAAGAATTTATCGGGAAGTGATATTTTTTGCTTATTATATTTCAGGAAAAAATCTGCGATTGATTCATTTTCTTTGTGTTCGTAAATTGCATCAGAAATTTTAATTTCATAGTCAGCAGTTATTGTCAAAAAACCTTTATCAAATGCTTTATCGTGAATTGAATTTAAACATAAACCATTTCTTGGGTTCATTCTTTCTTCTTTATTTGTTCGCCAAGGAATAATATGGCTTGCAACTAAAAAATCAGAAATATTGATACCTGTTATGCAACATTTTTGGTAATAAGAAGACAAAACAGAAGAACGAAAAAAGTTTTGGTTTACTCTTGTTTTTACAAGACGTTCGACATCTTTTCCCTCTGGAAAATCTGTTAGGTCGATTTCATTGGTTTCAAGTATGGTTTTATTTTGAAATTCAGAAATTAATTTTTCGCTTTCGTAAGCCAAATCATCCCAATTACCGTGAAATTCATCCCAAATAACTTCTTCTAATTTACTGCCATTTGCAAGACCTGTTATTCCTCTTTTTTGTAATTCAGGGTCTAATCTACCAAAATTACCTACTTTCATATTTAAAGCCGATGGTGAACGACCAATGATGTTGGCATATTTTATTATTGTTGGATGTGTTTTGCTACTGTTTTTAAATGGAATTTTACAGTAAACATTAAATGCTACAATAGTTTGTTCTCTTGTCCAATTATTTGACTTTGCCATTATTTAACTTGACTTATTTCTAAATTAGTTACTTGGTAGTCATTGATTAACTCGTTTAAAAGGTCTTCTGTAATATCTGAACCGCCTGGAAGTATTTGTAGGAATATTTCAATTCTATCATCAGCTGAAAGTGTGCTTAACTTTTCATCATCACGAAAGAAATTCATAAAATCTTCTCGGGTCATATTTTTTGACTTATCGTTCATTATGCAGCGAGTTTTTGCGTTAGGGATTGCAGTGGAAATCCTTTTTGTGAGGAACGAGCAAAAAGATTGGAACGGAAAGCCCGACCCGATAGGGTAACGCCCAAATTATTATGTCTATCATCAAAAACTAAATTTCGTTCTCTGCCCATTCCTCCACAAACAACTGCATTTGCAGTTCCATCATCTGGAATGATATCGTAACCAAATCCATTGCCTTTGCTTTCGTGACGTTTCTTGTGATTAATTAAAGTATTGAGATATGTGTCAGATAAATAATACTTTACGGAGACAATATTTTCCTCTTTAACGTCTTCAAATGTTGCATTTTGGTTGGTTGGCTTTGGGTATTCAAAGCTGTCAATTCCTAAATCACTTCTAAAACCTACAATAAAAATTCGTTCACGATTTTGTGGGACACCAAAATCTTTTGCATTTAAAATTTGAGGTTCTGGCACGAAATAACCAAGATCATTTCTTAGTACATTTAAAATTGTTGCAAGTGTTTTTCCACCGTTATGATTTCTTAATCCTTTTACGTTTTCAAGGAAAACCGCCTTTGGTTGCTTTCTTTTAATAATTTCAGCTACTTCAAAAAATAATGTCCCTCTAGTATCTTCAAATCCACCTCTTTTTCCTGCAATTGAAAAAGCTTGACAAGGAAAACCAGCACAAAGTACATCAAACCCGTCAGGTATAAATTTTTTAGTTTCTTCTTTGGTTATGTCACCAAATGGCACCTCACCAAAATTAGCTTGATAAGTTTTTTTGGCTTGTTCATCCCACTCACTTGTAAAAACACATTTGCCACCAAAGCTCTGCATTGCAATTCTGAAACCTCCAATCCCAGCAAATAAGTCAATAAACTTAAATTTTGGTTTTTCAGGTTCTGGAAATGGAACATCCTTTTTTAAATCAAAAATCATATACTGTAAAGCTTCCTCTGCTACTTTTGCAGTAATATCTTCATTAGGAAATTTAAATTCCATAGCTCGTTTTACATGTTGTATCGCTTCTTTTTTATAAAATTTGGATACACCATTTTGATGGTTATGTAAATAATGAGTAAATGCTGCTTTACCACATTCAGAAGCTTCTACAACCCTTATTTTAAAGGTTTGCTCACAAATTTCTTCAAATGATATTTTCTCTTTTAACTTCATTTATTTTTTCAAAAATATTAAAAATAACCCACACCCCATCAAAAAAACCCATCTTTAACCTTTTGCAACACTATCGGTAAATATCCGCTTCATCAGCGTTATCCGTGTTCCATTAAATAGAACGTACATAAATTCTTTGCGTCCTTGTGTCTTTGCGGTTAAAGATTAGTATGTTTGTATATAAAAATAGCTTCATTCTGCTTTGCATGAAAAAATTAATTATCCTTTGTGTTTTATGTACGCTTTTGCCTCAAGCTTTTTTGGCTCAAATTAGCATAAATGAAAGCAAAGTAATAGAAAGCAATGGCTACATTATGGAGGCTCAGTATTCGCCTTTTCAAACCTACTTTGCTTACACCTCCGATAAAAACAAAGTGTTTCTTTTTGATCAATTTCATAATTTACTTTACTCGCATATTGGCGATACCCTTTACGATAGGTCTTCTTGCAAAATAGCGTTCTCTCCCAACGAAAAATATTTGCTTATTGGCAGGTTTAATTCCATTGGCGATATTGCCGTTTATAACCTTATTTCTCAAAAAGTAGAACAGTTACTTACTGCCCACAGCGATAGAATTGTAACTATCAACTTCAACCATCAAGGCAATCGTTTTGTTTCTACCAGCATAGATAATTCAGCTAAAATTTTTGAATTGAAAGGTGATAAATGGATAGAAATCCAGGAGATTAAAGGTGAGAAAAGAGTTTACGATGCTGTTTTTTCTTACAAAGATGAATTTTTAATGCTATGTGGCGAAGCAGCCAACATTAGCGTGTATCAACAAAATAATGAAGCTTACGAACTCTTGCAAACACTTCCTACTTCGCATTGGGGATTAAATTATTTAGATGTTCATCCTTACGAAAACACATTTATTGCTGGCACTTCTGACCAGATTTGGGAGTATCAACTCACAGGTAAAAACTTTACTTTGCAAGATTCTTTAAAAGTAAAAATCGGTAGAATAAAAGATGTCAAATATTCCCCCGATGGTAAAAGCGTTGTGTTAGCAAATGGCTCCATCATCGAAACGTATTTAAAGCAAAAAAACGGTTGGACAGAAGGCAAAAAATTTCCGAGGCACAATGCGTATATCTTATCATTAAACTACAGTTTAGACGGTAAGAAGTTAGTAAGCTGCGGAGAAGACCACACCGCTATTATTTGGGATGTTAAAGGCATTAGCGGTTCTAATTTTTCTAAAATAGTAGCTTATTTGGGCAATAGTTTAACCTTTTCGCAAAAAAGCATCCTTACAGAAGATTTTTCGAGAGAAATAATTAAAGGGTTAGATAAAAATTTAGCGGCACCTAAAGATGAATTTGAAACCAGCAAAGAATATTGGGAAAGATTGCTAAAAGCTCGTTCGGTTATTTTAGCAAAAATTCAGGAAAAACAAGAAGCTACTTTTGGCTTTTCAAAAGCTGCCAACAACCAAGCTCAACTTAAATTAGCACTTAAAAAATACGATGCCGATAAAGAAATTTATCACATAGAATTTTGCAATACCGAAGCGACTGTTGCTATTCCCAGGGCCGAAGCCAAAGAGCTAAAAGCTAATGCCAACAAGGCGTTAATTTCGGCAGATAAAATCCAAAAAAAGAATGATGTACATTTTGAATACAGTAATTTTAAGTTGGTACCCCCAAGTATTAAAAAAACTTACGAAGTTAATTCATCGGAAAATCCATTTAATTTTGAACACCTTAAAAAACAAAAAGCTGCTCAGAACAACACTACTTCATCCGTTATTTTGCCTAACAACACTACAGCACAAAACGATTCTGTAAAAAAACAAACCAACTATGCGCTTTTAATTGCCATTGGCGAATATGATGCGTTTGATAACCTGATAAACCCCACCATTGATGTGGGAGAAATTGCCAAAGATTTATCGCAAGATTATGGTTATGTGGTGGAAGTGTTAAGCAATCCCAAGCTGGATGATATCTTGAAAAAACTGAAAACTTATGCTATGATTCCTTATGGAGAAAACGACCAGTTGTTTATCTTTTTTGCCGGACATGGTTATTATGATGATGTTTTTAAAGAAGGTTATTTAATCGCTAAAGACTCTAAAGCAGATGATATTGCCCACACTTCGTTTTTGTCGCACAGCAATTTACGAACGGTAGTAAATAATATTCCTTGCGAACATATTTTTTTAAGTTTAGATGCTTGTTTTGGAGGAACTTTCGATCCAATAATTGCTTCTGCAAGTCGCTCTACAGGCATGTATAAAGAGGTGGAAAAAGAAGCTTTTATTCAACGAAAAATGAAGTATAAAACCCGATTATACTTAAGCTCGGGAGGGAAAGAATATGTGCCTGATGGTCGCCCGGGACAACACTCGCCTTTTACCCGTAAATTTTTAGAAGCCTTAAGAAGTTATGGTGGTGAAGATGGTATTTTAACCATTAACGAAATTCTTTCTTATATAGAAAAAGTAGATCCTCAACCCCGATTTGGAGAGTTTGGCAACAACGAACCTGGTAGTGACTTTTTGTTTATTAAGAGGTAGCTTATCTAAAATTAAACATCAGGCTAAATAAATGAGTAGAATTTATCCCTCTAAATAGTAAGCCTTTACTCTTGTTCTAAGATTATAAGCCGATGCCATTACTTCTCCGTAAGCTCCAGCAGAATATATAGCTATTAAATCTCCCCTTTTGGTTTCGGGTAAATCTAAGGCTTTAGCAAAACAATCAGACGATTCGCAAATAGGACCTACTACATCATATCGCTCGGTTTTTTTTGCTTGTGAAGTGATATTTGCTATTTTGTGTGTGGCTTGGTATAAGGCCGGACGAATAAGCTCTGTCATACCAGCATCTACAATAGCAAAGTTGGTTTTAATGCCTTTTTTTACATACAATACTTTGGTAATTAAACTTCCGCATTGAGCTACAACAGCTCTACCCAACTCAAAATGCAATTGCTGGTTCGGACGAAGTTGTAAGACATCATTAAACAGTTTAAAAAAAGTTTTAAAATCGGGGATGTTGTTGGTTTCTGGGTTTTCGTAATCAATTCCCAAGCCTCCACCAACGTTTATATGCTCAACAATAATATGATGGTTATAAAACCACTCCTGAATTTCATTTACTCGCAAACACAAGCCTTTAAAAACTGACAAATCAGTTATTTGAGAGCCTATATGAAAATGTAATCCTATTAACTTAATATTAGTGAGTTGTTCTAATGATTTCAACACATCTTCCAACTCCCATAAATTAATTCCAAATTTATTTTCTTCTAATCCGGTAGTAATATAATGATGCGTTTTAGCATTTACATTCGGATTAATTCTCAGTGCGATAGAAGCGATTTTGTTTTTCTTTTTTGCTAATTCATCAATCACTTCCATTTCTGGGATGGATTCACAATTCAAGCAAAATATATCGTTGTCTAAAGCAATATTTATTTCTTCGTCAGATTTTCCTACACCAGCAAAAACAATTCTGTCTGATGAAAAATTACATTCTTTAGCTTTTAGAATTTCATTACCGCTAACACAATCTGCTCCTAAACCATAAGCATTAATTTTTTCTAAAATTTTGTTGTTGGTATTGGCTTTTAAAGCATAATGCACATGATAATTATACTTTTTAGCTTCAGAAGTAAGCAATTGTAGCGTTTCTTCCAACAAGGGAAGTTGGTAGTAATAGAAAGGTGTTTTTAATTCCTTAAATTGTTGTATTTCTGATGGTGTAAAGTTCATTAGAAAAGAGTATTGTGTAATGATTGTAATGCTTCTTTTTTATCTTTAGTATTTACTAAAACGGATACATTATGAAAACTCCCTCCGTAGGAAATCATTCTTATAGGAATGTTTTTTAATGCTCCAAAAATTTGTAACGCATATCCTTTACTTTCGGCAATAAAATCTCCTACAACACAAATAATGCTTAGGTCTTTATCTACTTCTACCGTACCGAATTTTTTTAAATCTTGTACAATTTCATTTAAGAATTTAGTGTCATCTATAGTTACTGAAACTGCTACTTCCGAAGTAGTAATCATATCAATAGAAGTTTTGTAGGTCTCGAAAATTTCAAATACTTTTCTTAAAAAACCATGGGCTAATAACATTCTACCCGATTTAATTTTAATGGCAGTAATACCATCTTTGGCAGCAATAGCTTTTATACCTTGTTTTTGAGTTTCGTTGCAAATGATAGTTCCTGGAGCTTCAGGCTGCATCGTATTTTTAAGCCTTACAGGAATGTTAGCCAATTTTGCAGGCAATACACTTGATGGATGCAAAATTTTTGCTCCGAAATATGCTAACTCTGCCGCTTCATCAAAAGACAATCCTGATAAAGGTTTAGTGTTTTCAACTATACGAGGATCGTTGTTGTGAAAACCGTCAATATCTGTCCATATTTGAATTTCTTCGGCATTGGTAGCAGCACCAATTAATGATGCAGAGTAATCACTTCCACCTCTTTTTAAGTTATCAATTTCTCCGTAAGTATTTCTGCAAATAAATCCCTGAGTAATAAATATAGTAATAGATGGCTGTGCTGTAAGTTCTTTTTGGATATGTTCTTTTATGTAAGCAGTATTAGGCTCTCCTTCCTCATCAATTCGCATAAAATTTAGTGCAGAAATTAAGCTAGATGAGATTTGTTGCTCCTCTAAATAGTAGTGAAATAAAGCGGTTGAAAGCATTTCGCCTTGAGCCAATATAGCTTTTTCTTCAAAAAGAGTGAACATATCTTGTGTAAAAGCCCTCACATAAGAAAAGTGAGATTTAATTAATTCCAAGCCTTTTTCTTTATAGTTGGATGAGGCGTAAAGCTCTTTAACCACTTGCTCGTAGTTCTTTTCTAACACGTTTATTTGTTCGTTTGCTGCTTCTATATTTTTTTGATACAGATATCCAGCAATTTCTACCAAACTATTGGTTGTTCCTGCCATAGCAGAAAGTACCACCACTTTTCTTTCGGGAGTATTAATGAGGTTGGCTACTTCTTTCATTCTGGTAGCTGAACCTACAGATGTTCCTCCAAATTTTAATACGAACATATAAAGCACTTTAATTTGGCGGCAATATTACAAAATTTAATTTGTTATATTTTTAAAAAATTGTTGAAAATTTAACTTTTGTGAAAACAAAATACCTATTTATCTAATAATAACCTTCCTCTATCAATTCAAAATCGAGTTGTTTTTTAACTAAATCGGCACGTTTTACTTTAATTTTTACTTCATCGCCCATTCGGTATTCTTTTCCAGTTTTTCTACCTTTAGCACAGTAGTTATCTTTATCAAATGAGTAATAATCGCTAGCAATATCTTGCATTCTTACCATTCCTTCGCACATATTATCTATAATTTCCACATAAATTCCCCAATCGCTAACCCCAGAAATAATGCCCATAAACTCTTCGCCAATTTTATCTTGTAAGAATTCTACTTGTTTATATTTAATAGACTTTCTTTCTGCTTCAGAGGCGAGCATTTCCATATCCGAAGAGTGTTTACATTGCTCTTCCAATTTAGTTGGATTAACATCTCCGCCACCATCTAAATAATGTTGTAATAAACGGTGAGCCATTATATCTGGATACCTCCTGATAGGCGAGGTAAAATGCGAATAGTGTGAAAAATTTAATCCGTAATGACCCACATTTTTGGTAGAATAAACTGCTTTTGCCATTGTTCTAATGGTAAGTTGCTCTATCATATTCTCCTCTGCCTTTCCTTTTACTTCTTCTAATAAATGATTGATAGAATTGGCAACTTCTTTTCCTCCTGTGGCTAAACTATAACCGAACTTTTTCACAAATTCCGATAAGGTTTGCAATTTTTCCTGATTAGGTTCATCGTGTATTCTGTAAACAAAAGTTTTAGGTTTTTTATTTTTTTCGGAAGGCTTTCCTATAAATTCAGCTACTTTTTTATTGGCAAGTAGCATAAATTCTTCAATTAACTTATTAGCGTCTTTACTTTCTTTAAAATAAACTCCTAATGGTTTTCCATCTTCATCAATATGAAACTTAACTTCTAACCTATCAAAAGCGATAGAACCAGTTTGGAAACGTTTTTTACGCAATTTTTTTGCCAGCGTATCTAATATCAAAATTTCCTCAGCTAAATCTCCTTCGCCTTTTTCAATGCGTTCTTGAGCATCTTCATAAGCAAATCTTCTATCCGAAAAAATTACCGTTCTTCCGAACCATTCGTTAAGTACGTTGGCATCATCATCCAACTCAAAAACAGCCGAAAAACAAAGTTTGGTTTCTTGTGGGCGAAGTGAACAAACACCATTGGAAAGCATTTCGGGCAACATAGGTACTACTCTGTCCACCAAATAAATGGAAGTTGCTCTTTTGTATGCTTCTTTATCTAAAATACTATCGGGCTGAATGTAATGAGAAACATCAGCAATGTGAACGCCTATTTCCCAATTTCCGTTTTCCAATTTTTGAATAGACAAGGCATCATCAAAATCTTTGGCATCAGCTGGATCTATAGTAAAAGTTGTTACTGCTCTAAAATCTCTTCGTTTTTTAATTTCTTGAGCCGTAATTTCTACAGGTAGTTTTTCAGCTTCGCGTTCTACATTTGGCGGAAATTCGTAAGGCAAACCATATTCAGCTAAAATAGCGTGCATTTCGGTATCGTTTTCACCAGGTCTTCCCAACACATCTATAATCATCCCATAAGGATTTTTCTTATTTTCAGGCCATTCGGTAATTTTTGCTACCGCTTTATCGCCATCTTTTGCTCCTTTAAGGTTTTCGTTGGCAATAAAAATATCCATAGGCATTCTGGGGTCGTCAATGGCTAAAAAAGCAAAGTTTTTAGATTTTTGAACAACACCAATAAACTGAGTTTTGGCTCTTTGAACAATTTCAACAATTTCTCCTTCTAACTTACTGCTGTTCTTTTTACTTGGATATACATTTACCTTAACAATATCTCCATTAAGGGCATTTTTGGTGTTTTTTGAATGAATATAAATATCGGTATCAGCATCTTCCACAACTACATAAGCAGAACCGCTTTGAGTCATATCTACTTTACCTTCTACAAAATTGGATGATGCTTTTAGTTTAAACGAACCTCTTTGTGGTTCAAATAAATTTCCTTGCTCTACCAATTCGTCTAATATAATACTGATTAGTTTTTTGTTAGAAATATCTTTTATTCCTAATGCTTTACTAATTCTTTTATAATTAAGTGCGGTAGTCGGGTGTTGGTTAAAAATGGAAATAATTTGCTGTTCTAGCGTTTGTTTAAAGCTTCCTGACTTTTCTTTTTTGTTATGTTTTGGTGTCATATTACAAAGTAAATACTAAAAAAGTAATATTCCTCATTTTTCATTTTTAAATGTATATTAAAATTTTTTATTTACTTTCGTTACCATGAAAAGATTTATTAATTTTATGCTACTTGCTCTTATAGTTTCTTGTTCAGAAAGTGAGCAAAAAACAAATACAGTTATGGATTTTGAGCAATTACAAGAAGGAAGGTGGTTAATGAATTTTCAAATAACTCACGAACAACAATTGCCAGTATTTTTCAATTTACAGAAAAAAAATAATCAAATAGATGTGATTTTTATTAATGGAGATGAAAAAGTTCCTGTAAAGAATTTTGTTTTTAAAGACAATAAATTTATTGCCGAAGATCCTGTTTTTAACTCGTGGTATGAAATAGAATTTATTGACAAGAACCATATTAAAGGAAATTGGTTTAAGGATAAGGCGGATTATAAAGTTCCGTTTACAGCCGTTTTTGCAGATAAAAATCGTTTTCCGAATACAAATAATGCCACCGAGCAAGTTGATGTTAAGGGAAAATGGAAAGTTGATTTTAGTGCTGCAAATCCCGATCAACATTATCCGGCAATTGGTTTGTTTGAGCAAAATGGAGATAAAGTTACAGGTACTTTTATTACAGAAACAGGCGATTATCGTTTTTTAGAAGGCAATGTTTATGGAAATGAATTATTGCTATCTTGCTTTGACGGTTCGCATGCTTTTTTATTTAAAGCTACTTTAGAAATGGACTCTTTAAAAGGACAGTTTTGGTCGGGATTGCATTGGGAAGAACCTTGGGTTGGTGTTAGAGATAATGATTACGAACTTGCTCATCCTGATTCACTTACTTTTTTAAAGGAGGGTTATGATAAAGTTGAATTTTCTTTTGAAAATACTGAAGGAAAAACCATTAGCCTAACTGATGAAAGCTATAAAGGAAAAGTAGTTTTGGTTAACATTATGGGGCCTTGGTGTCCGAATTGTAAGGATGAAACGGCTTTTTTAACAGAATTATATGAAAGAAAAAAAGAAAAAGGACTAGAAATTATAGCACTTTCGTTTGATAGAACGGAGGATAAAGAGGTGGCAAAGAAAAATATAGAAAAAATTAAAACTCATTTTAATGCTCAATATGAATTTTTATTAGCGGGAAAAGCCAGTAAAATTGAAGCTGCTAAAGCGTTGCCTATGCTTAATCATATTATGTCTTATCCAACTACTATTTTTATTGATAAACAAGGTAAAGTAAGAAAAATTCGCACCGGTTTTTATGGACCAAGTACCGGAAATTACCACATTAGATATACTGAATCTATTTATGATTTTATAGATAAGTTGTTGGAGGAGTAGAAAAGTACTTTTGAGTGCTTTGATTAGGTATAAAATCTTAATCACTTGTTTTCTACAATAAAAACCCTATTCAAGCTTTCTATTTTATGGATAGTAATGGTATGCTCTTTAAAAACGGTAGTAAGTAGTTGCTCTATCTTTTTAACTTGTTGTTTGGTTTCAAAATCGAACCTTACAAAATTAAAAATAACAACACCCTTGGGGTTGAGTCGTTTTTTAATATTGTCGAAAAACACTGTAGAAATAAAACGCTCAGGAACCATTACGTCTTTAAAAATATCTATAGCAATTAAATCGTACGTTTCGGTAGTGTTAGAAACAAAAACAAAAGCATCCTCATTAACAAGCTTAAGATTAGGGTAATCTCCGAGCTTAAAATACTTTTTACCCAGGCGAATTACTTCGTTGTCAATTTCTACTACGGTGGAAGATAAGTTTAAGCCCAACTCCTCGTATAAAATAGAAGGAACACTTCCGGCACCACCACCTAAAAGTAGGCAAGAAGAAAAATTTCTATCTTTTAGCTTAATAGTTTTAAATGCTTTTTGAAAAACTCGGTGCAGACTACCAAAAGAATAGTTAGCATTTTTGGTGTTTAATACATATTTTCCATCCTGAATAGCAACAATTAGTTTATCATTGTGTGGGGAAAAACTCTCTTCAACAACTATTCTGTTTATAAAACTCCAATATTTTTGAAAAGCATCCAAATAATAAAAATTATAAATTTCAATAAATTGATATTCAAATTATTGAGATTTATTTAGTGTCTGTCTATAAAGTAAAGAGTTTGAGTCAGAATGTTCGAGTTAGAGGTTTTGATGAACAGAAAATCAGGAGTGTACTGAAGTACATTACTGATTTGAAGATCGAGAATAACGAATAAATCGGACATTATAGACAAACTCTATATCTGTGGAGAAGATGGGATTCGAACCCACGACCTCTTGACTGCCAGTCAAGCGCTCTAGCCAACTGAGCTACATCCCCAAACGTTGGCAAATATCGTTTATTTTTTTTAATAAATGTTAAAGATGATTAAAATCAGTTTCTATAAGATTAATTATTTGTAATTTAGACACATGCTTAGAAAGGTAATATCTATTTTGTTGGTGTTTGTTGTAATTTTTACAACATCAGGGTTTACTATTTCTTCACATATATGTAAAGGTAAAAAAGTAGAAACAGTTTTTGGCTTTAGAAAATTAGATGTTTCCTGCGGAATGGAAGAAGCTAAAAAAGAGATGAGTTGCTCTAATGAGAATCAGTTTAACTCTAACTGTTGTCAGAACGAGTTTCAAACTTTTTTAATGATAGAAGATTATGTGCAACAAGTGTTTGAACTAAATGTTTCTCAAAACTTCATTGTTCTTCTTTTTGTAACCATGGATTTAAACTTGGAGACTGGTTTTAAAAACTTGGTCTATAATGTTTATTTGCCACCTCCCATACAAAAAGACATTCCCGTGCTTTTTCAGTCTTTCTTAATTTGATTTTTGTGTCCCCGATAACTATCGGGAATAAGATGCCTGATATTTTTTAATATCAACAGCATTTTTTGTGCGTTAAATCTTTTTGCACAATTACCTATTTGCACATCAATTCATTAAGATTATGTTAAATAAAGCAATAAAATATTTCCTTCAAAATAAGTTAGTTACGCTTCTTGTTCTGCTGGTTTTTATAACATGGGGAGTTATTACAGCTCCTTTTGGTTGGCAAGTTGGAGCGTTGCCTTCAGACCCAGTTCCTGTGGATGCCATTCCCGATATTGGTGAAAATCAACAAATAGTTTTTACACAATGGCAAGGTCGCTCTCCACAAGATATTGAAGATCAAATTTCTTATCCCTTAACGACTTATTTGTTAGGAATTCCAGGAGTAAAATCCATTCGAAGCACTTCTGTTTTCGGTTTTTCTAGCATTTTCATCATTTTTTCTGAAGATATAGAATTTTACTGGTCTCGCTCTAGAATTCTTGAAAAACTAAGTTCATTACCTTCTGGATTACTCCCTGAAGGTGTTCAACCGGCTCTTGGCCCTGATGCCACCGCTTTAGGTCAAGTATATTGGTACACCATTGAGGGTAGAGATAAAGATGGAAATCCAACAGGAGGTTGGGATTTACATGAAATACGAACAGTTCAGGATTTTTATGTAAAATATGGATTAAATGCCACAGAAGGAGTTTCTGAAGTTGCCTCTATTGGTGGGTTTGTACAAGAATACCAAATTGATGTTAATCCAGATGCTTTAAAAGCTTATAATATTCCTCTGCATAAAGTAATGCAAGCCGTTCAAAAATCTAATCGTGATGTTGGTGCAAAAACCATTGAAATAAACCAAGCAGAATATTTAGTGCGAGGATTAGGTTACATCAAAAAAGTTGCTGACATAGAAAAAGCGGTTGTAGCTGTTCAGGAAAATGTACCCATAAGGATAAAAGACATAGGAGTTGTTAGTTTAGGGCCAGCTACACGAAGAGGATTACTAGACAAAGGCGGAACAGAGGTTGTAGGAGGTGTTGTAGTGGCTCGTTATGGAGCTAATCCGTTGCATGTAATTAATAATGTTAAAGATAAAATTAAAGAAATAAGTCCCGGATTGCCTAAAAAAATACTTGCCAATGGAATTGAAAGCCAGTTGACAATAGTTCCATTTTATGATCGTTCGGGTTTAATTTATGAAACGCTTGGTACATTGGAGGAAGCGTTGTCGCTTCAAATTTTAATAGTTATTTTGGTTGTTATCGTAATGGTATATAACCTGCGAGCTTCTTTTCTAATTTCCAGCTTATTGCCTATTGCAATACTTATGGTGTTTATTGCCATGCGTTATTTTGGTGTTGATGCCAATATTGTGGCTTTATCAGGTATTGCTATTGCCATTGGTACTATGGTAGATTTAGGAATAATTCTATCGGAAAACATTATTAAACATATTGACGAAGCTCCTGTGGGACAAAAATTAATGGACACCATTTATAATGGAGCTTCAGAGGTTAGTTCAGCTATTTTAACGGCTGTTTCTACCACCATTGTGAGTTTTATTCCCGTTTTTACGATGCAAGCAGCCGAAGGGAAACTCTTCGGACCATTAGCTTTTACAAAAACATTTGCCCTTATTGCCGCTCTTATTGTTGCTTTATTTATCCTCCCTATGTTAGCTCATTGGTTTTTTGGTGCAAAAATTAAAAGTAAAAAGATTCAGAAAGGAATTAATATTGGATTAATCCCTGTTGCAATAGCTTGTTTTTTTCTGGGTCAGTTTTGGGCAGGAACTATTTTATTTGCTTTCGGAATAACAGGAATTTTAAAGGAAGTTAGAGCTAAAAAATTAGCTAGAATAAGTATGGATTCTGAAAATAATAATGAACAACAAAACAAGCTTAAAAAAATAGCAAATTGGTTATTAAATCATTCAGAAATAATTATTGTAGTTGTAGGAGTTATATGGCTTTTAGCTAAATATTGGCTTCCTTTAGGAGCAAGTAAAAGCCTTATGTTAAATGTGGTTTTTGTAGCATTATTGGTGGGGTTTATTTTAGGTATGTTTTCGCTTCTGGAACATTATTATAAATCTATTTTAAAATGGTGCTTAGACCACAAAAAAACCTTTCTTTTTATTCCTTCTTTTTTAATTTTTCTTGGAGTTGTAATATGGTTTGGATTTAGTGCTGTTTTTGGTTTTGCGTCCAAAGGTTTTGATGTTATACATGTAGATATTAGAACAACAAGTGTTTGGCAAGGACTAGATAAAACTTTTCCGGGAATGGGAAAAGAATTTATGCCCTCGCTCAATGAAGGTAGCTTTTTGCTAATGCCTACTTCTATGCCTCATTCGGGAATGGAATACAACAAAAACACACTGGCTCAATTGGATATGTTGTTGACTAATATTCCTGAAGTAGATATGGCTGTGGGTAAGCTGGGAAGAGTAGAATCTGCGTTGGATCCGGCTCCAATTTCTATGTACGAAAATATCATTAATTATCATCCGGAATATATGCTTAATGAGAAAGGACATCGAGTTCGTTTTAAAGTGGATAAAAACAATCGTTTTATACTTAATAATGGAGATACCCTTTCTAATGAGGAAGCGTTATTAAGAGGAGTAAATAATCAAGTTTTAATACCTGATGATAACGGAAATTATTTTCGTAATTGGCGATCACACATACAATCTCCAGATGATATTTGGGATGAAATTGTGAATGTAAGCAAAATACCAGGATTAACTTCTGCACCCAAATTACAACCCATAGAAACACGGTTGGTAATGCTCCAAACAGGAATGCGAGCTCCTATGGGAATAAAGGTGTATGGACCAGATTTAAAATCTATTGAAGCATTTGGAATGCAGTTAGAAGAAATTTTGAAAAATGTGCCAAGTGTTAAATCTGAAGCGGTATTTGCTGACCGAATAGTTGGTAAACCATATTTACACCTTAATATCGACAGAGAAGAAATTGCCAGATACGGATTGAGCATAGAAGATGTTCAACAAACCATTGAAACCGCTATTGGCGGAATGAAAATCACAACAACGGTTGAAGGCCGAGAGCGTTTTCCTGTTAGAGTTCGTTATCCTAGAGAGCTTCGTGATAATCCAGAATCATTGGGAAGTATTTTAATGTCAACTCCTACGGGAGCACAAATACCACTTTCACAACTTATTGATTTTGAATATGTGCGTGGTCCGCAGGCTATTAAAAGTGAAGAAACTTTTTTGGTAGGCTATGTCTTATTTGATAAAAAAGAGAATTTTTCGGAAGTAGGAGTAGTTAATGATGCTCAAAAAATGATTCAAGATAAGATTGATGCTGGAGAATTGATAGTTCCTGCGGGGATTAGTTATAAATTTTCAGGAAGTTATGAAAATCAGGTACGAGCTGAAAAACGCCTTGCTATTATTGTTCCTTTAGTTTTAATGATAGTCTTTCTCATTCTTTATTTTCAATTCAAATCAATTACAACATCATTAATGGTTTTTACCGGAATAGCAATGGCATTTAGTGGAGGTTTCTTTGTGTTGTGGCTTTACGGACAACCATGGTTTATAGATGTTACCATTTTTGGAACCAACATGAGAGATTTGTTTCAAGTACACACGATTAATTTAAGTGTGGCTGTTTGGGTCGGATTTATTGCTCTTTTTGGACTAGCAACCGATGATGGAGTATTAATGGCTACTTATTTAGATCAAAGTTTTGAAAAAAATAAAACAGATACACTCAAAGGAATAAGAATGGCAATTGTAGAAGCCGGGCAACGAAGAATTAAACCAGCAATAATGACATCTGCTACAACTATCATTGCGTTGCTACCTATTCTTACTTCATCAGGTCGTGGATCGGATATTATGATTCCTATGGCAATACCTGCTTTTGGAGGGATGGCTTTTGCGGCAATAACCTATTTTGTTGTGCCTGTGTTGTACGCTATTAGAGAAGAGAGGAAGCTAAAAGCTAGAAGTTAGAAGCTGGAAGTTAGAAGCTGGAAGTTAGAAGTTAGAAGCTGGAAGTTAGAAGCTGGAAGTTAGAAGCTGGAAGTTAGAAGTTGGAAGTTAGAAATTAAAAGTTTGAATATAAATTAAAAAACATAATTATGATAAAGTCCTATAAAGATTTAGTGGTTTATAAAAGGTCATTTAAGCTTGCTATGGATATTTTTTGGTTGACAAAAAAATTTCCAAAAGAAGAAACCTATTCTCTTACTTCACAAATTAATCGTTCTTCAAGGTCGATTACTTCAAATGTGAGTGAAGGATGGGCAAAGCGAAAGTTTGAACTTGTATTCAAACAACACTTAATTCATGCTTTGGGTTCAGCTAGCGAAACGGAAACATGGTTAGAATTTGCTTTAGAATGTAAATACATCGATGAACCTACTTATAAAAAACATACGGATGAGCTCGAACAAATTGGAAAAATGCTTAACAAATTATATCAAAACTGGAAAAGTTATGAAAAATAGAAATTGGAAGTTTGAGTTTAGTGTTAAAGGTTGGAGGTTAGGGATTGAAGATTGGAAATTCAGAAGTTGGTATAAGAAGTTTCTAATTTCTATCTTCCAACTTCTAACTTCTATTTTTCTTCTAACATCCAATTTACATGCACAAACCCTAGATGATTATTTTAAAATAGCATCAGAAAACAACCCTGAACTTAAAGCCAAGCACAAAGAGTTTGAAGCAGCTTTGCAGAGAGTTTCGCAAGCTAATAGCCTGCCCGACCCTACGTTTTCTTTCGGATATTTTATTTCTCCGGTAGAAACACGTGTTGGTCCACAGCGGGCAAGGTTTTCACTTACACAAATGTTTCCTTGGTTTGGAGCTTTAAAAGCACAAGGTGATGCTGCAGCATTAATGGCTGAAGCAAAATTTCAACTTTTTATGGATGCTCGGAATAAACTATATTTTAAGGTAGCTGCTGCTTTCTATCCCTTGTATGAATTAAATGATTGGATAAAAATTGAAGCAGAAAACATCAGTATTCTTGAATCATACAAAACCATTACAACCAAAAAATTTGAAAATGGAAATGGATCTATGGTAGATGTGTTACGGGTGGATATTATGCTGAAAGATGCTCAAACCAATTTGAAGATTTTGAGAGATAAAGAAAAACCGCTTACAACAATTTTCAATAAATTACTTAACCGACCAGAAAATGAACAAATAGCATTAATGGACTCTTTAAAAACAGAAAACCTACCAGAAAATTTCCGTAAAGATTCTTTGATTACTGCCAACCCAACTTTAAAAGCATTGGATTTAAAATTGGAAGCAAGTAAAGCCACAGAATTAGCATCACAAAAACAAGGTCTGCCAAAATTTGGAATTGGGTTGGATTATGTAATGGTGGGTAAACGCAGTGATGTAACCATGCCTGATAATGGTAATGATGTAATAATGCCCATGGTAACTATGACTATTCCTATTTTCAGGGGTAAGTACAACGCTTCGGTAAAAGAAGCCCAATTGATGCAAGAAAGCTATGCGTATCAAAAAGAAGAAATGACGAATAGCTTACTATCAAATTATGAAATGACATGGTTTGAAATTCAACAACAGCAGCAGCTTTTATCGCTCTACGAACAGCAAATACAAACCTCTCAACAATCGTTGAACTTGCTTTTTACTTCCTATGGAAATTCGGGGAAAGAGTTTGAGGAAGTATTGAGAATGCAACAACAATTATTAAAATACCAGAAAATGAGAGCCACAGCTTTGACTCAATACCAAATTGCTGTAGCAAAAATCAATTACTTAACATCAAAAACATACTAAAATGGGAACAATAGATAAAAAAACAGTAGTAATAGCCGCAGCTACTTTGGTAGTAGGACTGTTAATAGGTTGGTTCATTTTTGGAGGACAGAAAAATGCTACTAAAGACCAAGATAAACATTCTACCGAAATAGCAGAAGAAACTATTTGGACTTGCTCCATGCACCCTCAAATACGAAAAAATGAATCTGGCGATTGCCCTATTTGTGGTATGGATTTAATTCCTCTCGAAAATGACCAAAATAGCGAAATTGACCCAATGGCAATTAGTATGTCGCCAACAGCTATGCAATTAGCCAATGTGAGCACTGCTCTTGTAGGAAAAATAAATCCAGTAAAACAAGTTCGGCTAAATGGCAAAGTGCAAGTTGATGAGCGTTTAGTATATTCACAATCATCCCATATACCGGGCAGGGTAGAAAAGTTGATGGTAAATTTTACAGGTGAATTTGTAAACAAAGGAAAAACTATTGCAAGTGTTTATTCTCCTGAATTGGTTATGGCTCAAGAAGAATTGTTTGAAGCTCAAAAAATGATGGAAACTCAGCCACAACTTTTTAATGCAGCTAAAGAAAAATTGAAAAATTGGAAACTTTCAGACAATCAAATAGAAGGAATATTAAAAAAGGGTAAAACACTCGAAGAGTTTCCAATACAAGCAGATGTTTCTGGTTATGTTACCAAAAAAACAATCAATCTGGGCGATTATGTTCGTAAAGGACAAACATTATATGAAATCGCTAATCTCTCAAAAGTGTGGGTGTTATTTGATGTGTATGAATCAGACATGACATGGATAAAAAAAGGAGATAACATTACGTTTACCATTTCTTCGCTTCCCGGAGAAAGTTTTGAAGCTTCCATTACCTATCTTGACCCAGTAATAGACCCTAAAACAAGAGTGGCAAAAGCACGAATAGAATATAATAATACAACTGAAAAGTTAAAGCCGGAAATGTTTGTGTCAGGAGTAGTTGAAGCAAAACTAACCAATAAGTCGAATTTGCTAGTAGTGCCAAAGACAGCTGTGATGTGGACGGGAAAACGTTCGGTGGTTTATGTTAAAAACACGAATATTAAAGGAGTAAGTTTTATAATGCGTGATGTAACTCTTGGGGCAGCATTAGGAGATAGTTATATTATTAAAGAAGGGTTGGAAGAAGGCGAAGAAATTGCTGTTAATGGAACATTTAGCATAGATGCAGCAGCTCAATTAGCAGGTAAACCAAGTATGATGAATCCAGAAGGAGGTGTTGCAATGACAGGACACAACCACGGAGAAACGAAAATGGAAGATGGTAAAGCTCCTGATAGACAAAAAGATGTAAATGCAAACAAAGCTATCTCTATCAGTAAGGAAGCAAAAAAAGCACTTCAACCTGTTTATGCTGATTATCTTAAACTCAAAGATTTTTTGGCAACAGATAATGTGGAAGATTCCAAAAAAGTAGCCGTGTCGATGCAAGAGAATCTCGCCAAAATTAATATGAGTATATTTACAGGAGAGTCTCATACCGTTTGGATGAAATTCAGCAGTAATTTAAAAAATACCCTGCAACATGTACCTCATTTATCAAGCATTGAAGAAGTGAGAGAGAAGTTTCGTCAAATTTCCATCACTATGATTGAAATGACCAACACTTTTAATCCTTTTGATAAAACACTTTACATTCAATATTGCCCTATGGCGGATAACGATAAAGGAGCCGACTGGTTAAGTTCGGAAAAGGAAATTAAGAACCCTTACTTCGGAAAGTCTATGCTTAAGTGTGGCGAAGTAACAAAAGAGATTAAATAAATTTTTATTAATCATTTAAAACCAAAAACAATGAAAAAACAAATTTTAAAAGTCGGAACAGTAGCAGTTATGCTATGCAGTGTGTTAACTGTTCAATCAGTAATTGGTCAGGAAACTAGTGCCACAATTACTCAAGAAGAACAAGAAGAATTAGTGAATGCCACCTTTACTGTTTACGGAAACTGTGGTATGTGTAAAAAAAGAATTGAAAAAGCAGCACTCAGTGTGGATGGAGTTAAAGAAGCAAATTGGGATGTTGAATCCCAAACATTATCGCTAAAATTTAGCGACATCACTTTTGGCGAACATAATTATTCCATTAATACGGTTAGTGAAAAAATTGCAGCAGCAGGACATGATACACAATTTAATAAAGCTTCGGAAGATGTTTATAATGCGTTGCCTGGTTGTTGCCAGTACGATAGAAAAGAATAAACACGTTTTTATTTACAGTTTAACATTTAAAGTATGAAAAAAGAAATAAAAACGAACTGGAATGTAATTACAGGAGGCCCATGTACAGGCAAAACAACCGTTGTTGATATTCTTGCAAAAAGAGGCTATAAAACAACTATTGAACATGCTCGGCACTATATTGATACTCAAAAAATACAAGGGAAAACTATTGAGGAAATCAAGGAGAACAAAAAGGCTTTTCAGAGGGGTATTTTAGATATGCAAATTGAACAAGAAGCAGCACTAAACCCTAATGATATCGTTTTTTTAGATAGAGCTCTGCCCGATGCAATGGCATATTATCAATTTTTAGGTCTTGAATATGATGAGCGACTAGTTGAACAGTGTAGTAAATATTGCTATAGTAAGGTATTTATTTTAGATAGGCTTCCTTTAATTAATGATTATGCCAGATTAGAAGATGAAGAAGAACAAATTCGTATTCACAACTTAATCATCGAAGTGTATAAAACATTTCCTTGTCCGATAGTTTTTGTTCCTGTAATTCCTCCCGAAGAACGAGTAGATTTTATACTAAACAATATCAAATAAATTAATAAAATTAAAAGATTAAAAATTATGAAAACAATATTAATACCCACAGATTTTTCAGAATGTGCTAATAATGCAGTTACTGTAGCATTAACAATGGCAAAAAAAACAAATGCAACATTGCATTTTATTCATTTTTTAAAAACACCCGTAGATTGGATAAAACTGAGAAAAGAACAGGAGAAAAATTTTCCTGAAACACTACATGAAATAGGTAAGGCAAGAGCAGCTTTAACAAGTTTGGAAACAAAAGCAAAAAAGTTAGCATTGGGAGTTCAAACAACCTTAATATTTGATAATGGAGATATTTCAGAATTGGTCAATAATTATAAAGCAGACTTTATTGTTGTTGGTTCGCATGGAACAAAAGGGTTTAAAGAAATTATAGGGTCAAACGCTCAGAGAATTGTTAGGTATGCAAAATCGCCCGTTTTGGTGGTAAAAGAAAAACCAAAAAACCTGAATTTTAAACAACTTGTTTTTGCTTCAACTTTTGAAGAAGACGTTCACCAACCTTTCCTGAAAATTTTAGCTTTTGCAGCTTTGTTTAAAGCTCAAATACATTTGCTTTATGTAAACATGCCTTTTCAATTTAAAGAGACAGATGAAATAGAGGCACAAATGCAACAGTTTTTAAAGAAATGTCCAAAAGGAACATGCACTATAAATATCTATAATGCATTAAATGAGGAAAGAGGAATTCAAAAATTCTCAGAAAAAATAAACTCGGATATTATAGCTTTAACTACCCATGGGAAAACAGGGTTTGTAAAAATGATTGCTCCTAGTATTACTGAAAGTTTAGTTAATCATGCTAAATCACCTATTTTGAGTGTAAACATTAATACCAAATAAATTTTTTACAACGAACAATATCAAAACATAACAATATGGAAAATCACAATCATCACCATCATCACGGTCATCATTCAGATGAGAAAAATTCAGATAGTCACGACAAACATACAAGACATAATGTTTCTGATTTTTGGAAGCGATTTATAATTTGTACCATAATATCCATTCCTGTGCTTGCTTTGTCACACATGGTGCAGCAGTGGCTGGGTTTTGAATTGGCTTTTCCCGGAGATAAATATATCTTAGCTATTCTTTCAACCTTCATTTTTATTTATGGAGGTTATCCTTTCCTCAAAGGACTTTATGATGAAGTAAAAGACAATTCGATTGGCATGATGACCTTAATCGGTGTGGCTATTTCTGTAGCTTGGGCATATAGTGTTGCCATTACTTTCGGTTTGCAGGGAATGGATTTTTATTGGGAAATGGCAACATTGATAGACATCATGCTTATTGGACATTACTTTGAAATGAAATCGGTTATGGGTGCATCCCGATCATTGGAGTTATTGGTAAAGATGATGCCTTCAACTGCCCATCATTTGGTAGATGGAGAAATTCATGAAATACCTGTTGGAGATTTAAAAATTGGGGATATGATTCGAGTTAAACCGGGAGAAAAAGTTCCGGTTGATGGAATTGTTACAGATGGAGAAAGTTACCTTGATGAAAGCATGCTTACAGGCGAAAGTCAACCTGTTAAAAAAGAAAAAGACAGCAAAGTGATAGGTGGAGCAGTTAATGGAAATGGTTCACTTACCATAAAAGTAGTAAGCACCGGAAAGGATAATTACCTCAATAAAGTAATTAAATTGGTAGAAGATGCTCAAAAGGTAAAATCTAAAACACAAAATTTTGCTGATCGTGCAGCAAAGGTGTTGACATTTGTTGCGTTAGGTGGAGGTGTAATTACGCTTGTAATTTGGTTGTTATTAGGCTTTCCCTTTGTATTTGCATTAGAAAGAATGGTTACGGTAATGGTTATTTCCTGTCCACATGCTTTGGGTTTGGCTGTGCCTTTGGTGGTAGCTATATCTACTTCTATTTCTGCTCAAAAAGGGTTGCTTATTCGTAATCGAACAGCTTTTGAAAACGCACGATTAATTACAACTATTATTTTTGACAAAACTGGAACACTTACAAAAGGCTCACACGAATTGCAAGAAGTAAAAGTATTGGACTCAAATTTTGATGAGAATGAATTATTACGCTTGGCATCCGGCATAGAACAACATTCCGAACATTATATTGCAGCTGGTTTGATGCGAAAGGTAAAAGAGCTAAACATCGAAATTCCGACATCAGATAAATTTAAGTACCTCCCCGGTAAAGGATTAGAAGGGATTGTAGAAGGTAAAAACATTAAAGTAGTAGGACCAAATTATCTGAAAGAACAGAACATTAGTATTACTGATAATGAAGATGAATTTACAGAAACGGTAGTTTATATATTGATAGAAAAAGAAGTAGTAGGATATTTTACTTTTTCCGACCAAATAAGAGAGAGTTCTTTTGAAGCTATTCAAATACTTAAAGAAGCGGGAATAAAAAATTTACTACTTACGGGGGATAATGAAAAAATAGCCCAAAAAGTAAGCGATGAATTAAAAATGGACGGTTTTTTAGCCAATGTTTTGCCACATGAAAAATTAGAAAAAGTGAAAGAGCTGCAAGAAAAAAGTGAATTTGTTGCAATGACAGGAGATGGAGTAAATGATGCTCCTGCATTGGCTCAAGCAGATGTAGGTATTGCGGTAGGCTCAGGAACAGATGTAGCAGCCGAAACAGCAGATATAATATTAGTAAACTCCGACCCAAAAGATATTGCGAATCTGATTTTATTTGGTAAAGCCACCTATAATAAAATGATACAAAACTTATGGTGGGCAGCGGGTTACAACATTCTTGCAATTCCTTTGGCAGCAGGTGTTTTGTATCAGTGGAACATCATGCTTAGTCCGGCTGTGGGAGCGGTATTGATGAGCCTAAGCACCATTGTCGTAGCTATTAATGCTCAACTATTAAAAGTTAAAATGAAATGAGTAAATAGCTAAAAAATAACTAACTTTATAGATTATAAAAATCAAATGAACATGAAAAAAACAATTTTAATTATCGGAACAGCAATGTTATTCATTGCAGGAAGTACTATGTTTTCAGCTTGTGGAGATTCAGACACACAACATCACGAAAACATGAATCATGATGAAAATATGGAAATGACGGATGAACATGCAGAACACGCACATTATCAGTGTCCGATGAAGTGTGAAGGAGAGAAAATGTATGAAGAACCTGGTACTTGTCCTGTTTGCGAAATGGATTTGAAAGAAGTGGAATAAAAAAAAATATCCTACTACTTCTTTTCTTTTTTATCATAGTCTAATTTCCCTCCCCAAAAACGCATTTGTTGGAGTGTCCAATTTATTCTTCCATTTAAATATGGGCTAGGATGTTTTGCATTATATTTTAAGGGGCTTGGCAAAACTATTGCCAACGTAGCTGCTTGTCGTTTGTTTATTTTTGCCGCTGAGGTGTTGAAATAAGCTTTAGAGGCAGCTTCTGCTCCGTAAATGCCTTTGCCCATTTCGGCAATATTTAGATAAACTTCCATAATGCGTTCTTTACTCCAAATGGTTTCTATTAAAAAAGTAAAATACACTTCAAAACCTTTTCTTATCCAACTTCTTCCGGCCCATAGAAATACATTTTTGGCTGTTTGCTGACTAATAGTACTGGCTCCTCGTTTACGTTTACTTTTTTCATTATGTTTAATGGCTTTTTGTATCGCTCCAAAATCAAAACCATGGTGTTTTAAAAAGTTTTGATCTTCGGTGCAAACTACTGCTAATTGTAAATCAGGAGAAATTTCCGATAAAGGTTTCCACTTTTTTTCCAGCTTCATGGGTTTGCCATCCATTTTTTGTTCTACAGCTCTAATAACCATTAATGGGGTAAAATAAACCGGCATCCAGCGGAGTATGATTACCATTCCTATAGTAATCGCAAAATACCAAAGTAATAGTTTACCAATCCATCGGAAAAATTTTTTCATAAAATGAAGCTGTTACAAACGAAGCAAATGTAATATTAAATTTGAGTAAGTTATTTTCCTCTAGGATGAAAATCTAAAATAGCTTGACGCAAATAAGCACTATCTAAATGCGTGTAAATTTCTGTGGTAGTAATAGATTCATGTCCCAACATTTCTTGTACAGCTCTTAAATCTGCACCACCTTCAACCAAATGGGTAGCAAAAGAATGTCGGAAAGTATGTGGACTAACAATTTTATTAATGCCAGCTTTTTGAGTTAAGTTTTTTATGATGGTAAATATCATTACACGAGTAAGTTGTTTGCCTCTTCTGTTTAAGAATAGAATGTCTTCACTGTTTTTTTCTATTTTCGGAAGATGATTTCTTACATGCTCTATATAAATATTAATGTGTTTTATGGCAGCTCCACCTATTGGAGTTATTCTTTCCTTGTCGCCTTTTCCTATAACCCTTACAAAACCCTCATCTAATAATAAGTGCGAAATTTTTAGTCCTATTAATTCCGAAACCCGCAAACCACAGCTGTAAATGGTTTCTAAAATCGCTTTGTTTCTTAAACCTTCAGGAGTACTGAGGTCATTAGCAGTAATAATTTTATCTATTTCTTCAATAGTAAGTACTTCTGGTAGTTTTCTGCCTATTTTAGGGGTTTCTATCAATTCTATGGGAGAATTAGTAACAATTTCTTCCAACAATAAATAGTTGTAAAAAGCTTTTATACCCGATATTATTCTGGATTGACTTCTTGCATTTAAACCAATTTCGCTTACCCATTTTAAAAATGAGATTATATGTTCTTGTGTTACTTTTTCTGGCGATAGATGTACTTGGTTCATTTCTAAAAACTGGAAAAGTTTTACTACATCTGCAATATAAGCTTCTACAGAGTTTTTTGCCAACGATTTTTCCAGTTGTAGGTAAGCTTTAAATCCTTTTATAGTGGGACTCCAGTTCATTTATAGCTTTAATCGTTGTGTTTTTTAAAATTACAAATGAATAATTATAATTGGTTTAATAATTAATCACCTGTTGTTCCATATTTTTTGGAAGCTCTCGGTCTTCATATTGTTGTGTTCTTAGTTGAGGTTCAAATCCAGCTTCTTTTATGGCTTTTTGTATGCCGTCTGCTGTAAAACGATGCGGAGCTCCGGCAGCAGAAACTACATTTTCTTCAATCATAATAGAACCAAAATCGTTGGCTCCAGCATGCAAACAAATTTGTGCTGTTTTTTCTCCAACCGTTAGCCAAGATGCTTGAATATTTTCAACATTTGGTAACATGATTCTGCTCAAGGCAATCATTCTAATATACTCATCATCAGTAATAGTGTTTGAAACACCTTTTACTCTTTTTAATAAAGTGCCATCATCCATAAATGGCCATGGAATAAAAGCAATAAACCCTTTGGCATCTGAAGGTTTTTCATTTTGCACTTCTCTCAACCAAACTAAATGTTCAAAACGTTCTTCAATGGTTTCTATGTGTCCGAACATCATAGTTGCAGAGGTGGTAATGTTTAACTGATGAGCAGCACGCATAACATCTAACCATTCTCTTCCAGTACATTTTCCTTTAGAAATTAATCGTCTTACCCTGTCATTTAAAATTTCCGCTCCTGCTCCCGGTAAGGAATCTAATCCAGCTTCTTTCAACGCTTTTAAGACTTCTGTGTGTGATAAATTTTCTAATTTACTAATATGAGCAATTTCTGGTGGTCCTAAAGCGTGTAATTTAATGTTGGGAAACATTTCCTTTATCCCTCTAAAGGTATCGCAGTAAAATTTTAATCCTAACTCTGGGTGGTGACCACCTTGTAATAACAATTGTTCTCCACCATAACGAATGGTTTCTTCAATTTTCACCTTATATTCATCCATAGTAGTAATATAAGCTTCTTCATGACCAGGAATACGGTAAAAATTACAAAACTTACAATTAGCTATACAAACATTGGTAGTATTTAGGTTTCTATCAATTATCCAAGTAACTTTATTGGAGTTATTTTTCTTTTCCTTACGCAGTTCGTTGGCTACTAACATTAATTCTGCTGTAGGAGCATTTTTAAAAAGAAATATACCTTCCTCGGCTGTTAAAAATTCAGAACGTAAGGCTTTTTCTAAGAGTTGGCTTGTTTGCATTATTTTGTTTTATTATTCCTAATTTCGCTTTTCAAAATTACGATAAAAATACGATGGAAATTAAAAAAGCGAGCAAATTAGACCCTAAAGAAAACTTGATTTTTCTTATTATTAATGAAAAAGAATTACCTACAGCATCTTTTACAAAAGAAGAGCTTTCTTTTATCAAAAAAGAATTGAAAAACGAACAAAAGCAAGTTGAAATAAATAGACTAAATACCTATGTTTTTGTAGTTTTATGTGATAAAGAAAATGATTATAAGGCTACAGAGAAAATTAGAATCGCTGCAAGCAATTTGTTGACTACGCTTAATAATAAAAAAGTAGTATCTGCCACAGTAGCTGGAGAAACCAATAGAATTACTCCATTTATTGAAGGTATTGGCTTAGCCAACTATCAGTTTTTAAAGTATTTTTCCGACAAAAAAGTAAATACTTTTAATAAGTTAAGCTATTATACAGAAAATAAATCAGATAATATAAAAGAAATTGAAGCCTTAGTGGAAGCTGCTAATTTTGCTAAAGACTTGGTGAATGAACCGTTGTCTTTTTTAACAGCTACTCAACTTTCAAAAGAAATAAAGACTTTAGGTAAAAACTATGGTTTTAAAGTAGAAGTTTTAACAAAAGCTAAGATAGAAGCCTTGAAAATGGGTGGTTTATTAGCCGTTAATAAAGGAAGTATAGATCCGCCAACATTTTCTATTTTAGAATGGAAACCTACTAAAGCAAAAAATAAAAAACCTATAGTTTTAGTGGGTAAAGGAGTGGTTTACGATACTGGTGGACTAAGTTTAAAACCTACACCTAACTCAATGGACATGATGAAGTGTGATATGGGTGGAGCTGCTGCTGTTATTGGTGCTATGGTTGCCATTGCTAAAAACAAATTGCCTTACCATGTAATTGTTTTAGTTCCGGCTACTGATAACAGACCAGGAGGAAATGCTTATGTTCCTGGTGATGTTATTAAAATGTATAACGGAAAAACGGTAGAAGTATTAAATACAGATGCTGAAGGAAGAATGATATTAGCAGATGCATTAAGTTATGCCGATAAATATCAACCAGAATTGGTGATTGATGTTGCTACATTGACAGGTGCTGCTGCAAATGCAATTGGACATTATGGTGTGGTTGCTATGGGAAACACTCCTGAAAAAACGATGAATAAGCTAAAAGAAAGTGGTAACAACACTTTTGAACGTATAGTTGAATTTCCGTTTTGGGATGAATATAATGAACAATTAAAGTCTTCTATAGCTGACCTTACGAATTTAGGTAATGGAGCTGGAGGAGCAATAACAGCGGGTAAGTTTTTAGAGAATTTTACTAATGCTCCTTATATTCATTTAGATATTGCGGGACCGGCATTTATTAAGAAGCAAATTAATTATTTATCTCAAGGTGGTACTGGTGTTGGTGTAAGATTGTTGTATGATTTTGTAAAGAATTATTAAATTTAGTTTAGAAGGTTAAAAGTTTATTAGTTTAAGACACAATTACCGTTTTAACTCTCTAAACTCTTAAGTTTATAAACTTTCAACTAAAAATAAAACATGAATAAAATTAAAATAGGAATTAGTATTGGCGATATTAATGGTATTGGTTTAGAAGTTATTATCAAAACTTTTATGGACAATAGAATGTTAGATTTTTGTACGCCTATTGTTTATGGCTCTACTAAACTAGCAAATAATTATAGGAAAACGTTAGAAGTAACAGATTTTGCTTTTAATAAAATAACTAAAGTTGAGGAAGCATCGCCCAAAAAAGCTAATATGCTTAGCTGTTGGACCGAAGAAGTGGAGTTAAATATTGGTAATCCTACCGAAAATGGAGGTAAGTATGCTTTTTTATCGCTTGAAGCTGCTACAAATGACTTAATGGAAGGAAAAATTGATGCCCTAGTAACTGCTCCTATCAACAAAGATACTATTCAGTCTGATGATTTTAATTTTAAAGGACATACAGAGTACTTGGAAGCAAAAGCTAATGGAGAGTCTATTATGTTGCTTACAAGCGAAAATTTGAAGGTAGGAATTGCTACCAATCATATTCCGGTTTCAAGTATTGCTTCATCATTAAGTGCAGATGCTATTTTCTCTAAGCTTAAAACGCTTAATAAGACATTGGTGCAGGATTTTCTATTAACCTCTCCAAAAATTGCTGTATTAGGCTTAAATCCACATGCTGGAGATAATGGTTTAATAGGAAGTGAAGAAAAACAAATCATAATTCCTGCTATTAATAATGCAAAAAGTATTGGAATTAATACTTTTGGTCCTTATCCTGCTGATGGGTTTTTTGGTTCAGGAAGCTATAAGAAGTTTGATGCTATTTTGGCAATGTATCACGATCAAGGATTAATACCTTTTAAAACGTTATCTTTTGGAGAAGGCGTTAATTTTACTGCTGGATTAAACATTATAAGAACTTCTCCAGACCATGGAGTCGCTTATGAAATTGCTGGAAAAAACTTAGCCTCTGAAAGTTCTTTTAGAACTGCTGTTTATTTAGCGTGTGATATTGCAAAAAACCGTCAATTATCTGAAGAAATTAATAGCGATAAGCTAAAAATCAAAAAATAGACATTAAATATTTGATAATCAATTAGTTATAAAACAATTGATTTCCTGAGTTTTTTCTAAAAATTAATGAGTAGTACCCTACAAAAGGGGTTTCTTGTTTTAAATCGCTTAATTTTAGCTTATTTTAAAATAGACACTGATTTTTCGTTTAAAAATTGTTTTTTTTTGTTTCACGTGAAACAATCATGAGAAAAAATGATATTTTTCAAGAGTAAGCCTATAATGGTTGTTACATCTGACTAATAAAAAATACTATAATTAACAGATGAAACAATTTATGATTTTGTTTTAAATTTTACCTTCCCATGTAAACCATCAAAACAGAAACATCTGATGGAGAAACGCCACTAATTCTTGATGCTTGTCCGATAGTTGAGGGTTTAATTTTAGAAAGTTTATCTACTGCTTCAGCAGATAAAGATCCAAGTTTAGTGTAGTCAATGGTGTCATGAATTTTAATGTCATCGAGTCTGGAAATTTTATCTGCTACTTCTTTTTCTCTTTTAATATAGCCTTCATACTTCATTAAAATTTCTGCACTTTCTAATACATCTTCTGTATATAAATTGGTTTCATCCGATAATTTTGTGTTGCATAAACTCAATTCTTTTATAGCAATATTTGGTCTTGTTATAACAGAAATGGCTTTTACTTGTTGTTTTAAAGGCGAAGAATTTTGTTGTTCTAAATACGAGTTTACTTCTTTAGGCAGTATAGAAACTTCTTCAAATCGCTTGATTATTTTTTCAATATGTTGTTTTTTCTCGGCTACTTTTTTCATTCTTAATTCAGAAGCTAAACCTAAATTAAAACCTTTTTCGGTCAGACGAACATCTGCATTATCTTGTCTTAAAAGTATTCTATATTCTGCTCTTGACGTAAACATTCTGTAAGGTTCGTTTGTGCCTTTGTTAATTAAATCATCTATTAAAACACCTATATAAGCTTCGTCTCTATTCAGTACAAAAGCATCTTTTTCGTTGTTTTTTTGATGAGCATTTATCCCAGCAACTAAACCTTGTCCAGCAGCTTCTTCATAACCTGTAGTTCCATTTATTTGACCAGCAAAATATAGATTTTTTACTAGTTTTGTTTCTAGTGTATTTTTAAGTTGTGTAGGTTGGAAAAAATCATATTCTATAGCATAACCTGGTCTGAACATTAAGGCTTTTTCAAAACCAGGAATTAATTGCATGGCTTTGTATTGAACATCTTCTGGAAGCGAAGTGGAAAATCCATTCAGATATATTTCTACTGTATTCCAACCTTCAGGTTCAACAAATAATTGATGTCTTTCTCTTTCAGAAAAGCGTACAATTTTATCTTCAATAGATGGACAATATCTCGGACCTAAGCCTTGAATTCTTCCTGAAAACATAGGTGATTTTTCAAAGCCAGTTTGTAATACATCATGTACATTTTGGTTGGTATAGGCAATGTGACAGCTTCTTTGTTTGGTAAGTTTTGTGGTAGTGTCTAAATAAGAAAAAGTACCAGGATTTTTGTCTCCAGGTTGTTCTTCCAGTTTAGTATAATCTATGCTTCTTCCATCAACTCGTGGTGGAGTTCCTGTTTTCATTCTTCCCGATTCAAAACCATAACTTACCAATTGTTCTGTCAATCCTTTTGATGGTCTTGCACCTGCTCTTCCCCCTCCAAATTGTTTTTCTCCGATATGAATTAAGCCATTTAAGAAAGTACCATTAGTTAGAATTACAGCGTTAGATTTAAACTCGATTCCGATTTGAGTTTTAACGCCAATGCACTTTCCATTTTCAAAAATTAATTCATTTACCATGTCTTGCCAAAAGAAAACATTGGGAGTATTTTCTAACATTAATCTCCATTCTTTTGAAAAAAGCATGCGGTCGTTTTGTGTTCTTGGACTCCAAACCGCAGGTCCTTTGGATCTGTTTAACATTTTAAACTGAATAGCACTTTTGTCGCTTACTAAACCAGAATAACCTCCTAAAGCATCAATCTCTCGAACTATTTGTCCTTTGGCGATTCCTCCCATTGCTGGATTACAAGACATTTGAGCTATAGCATCCATGTTCATTGTAATTAAAAGGGTTTTTGAGCCAAGATTTGCTGCGGCTGCAGCTGCTTCACAACCTGCATGACCGCCTCCAACTACTATTATATCGTATTGATTGTTCATATAAATTAAATATGTTTCATCTGTTAATTTTATCGTTTTTTATTAGTCAGATGTAATAACCACTATAGACTTTCTCTTAAAAGACATCTTTTTTTGTGGTGGTTGTTTCACGTGAAACATTGTTGAGTTTAAAATATTTTTTGTGGGATTTATAAAGTTAACTGTCACTTATTTGAGTACAAAGTTAAGTAAAAATCTTCCTTATCTGTCATTATTTTTTTATCGTTGGGAGATTTGTCTTTATAACCTAATAAATGCAATACACCATGAATAATTATTCTAAATAACTCATTTACAATATTTTGATTGAGTTTTATGACGTTTTCTTTAATTCATGTAGCTGTTTTGTTTACCCCAAAACACACATCTAAATCTACAAAAGGAGTAGTATTAGTTGCCCAAAAATGGGTGCTGCATGATGCTTAGGTATTCATATCTGAATATTTATTATTCTACCACTATTTTTCTAATCTCTTTTTGTTTTTTAGTAGTTATTGAAACAAGGTAAAGTCCTTTTGGGTACATTACCTAAATTAAGTTGAATTTCAGTTGATGCGTTGGGTTTTTTATAATGAATTTGTTTTCCAAACACATCATACACTTCAATGGTTACTTCTTCTGAAACAAGTTGGATTAAACGGATAGTAAAACTCCCATTATTAGGATTTGGATAGAGTTCTACCCACTCCTCCGCCACAGACGGATAGAGGGCATCTATTCCAACTGATTGGCAACCGTTTACATAGTTAATACAATCAATGCTATCAACCTTTATTACTAAC
>JAVVER010000022.1:0-33092 GCA_032251145.1 Vicingaceae bacterium
GCAACACGTATTCGGCAAGTACAACTACGCCAACCTTTACCATAGTTGGAGGAAGTTCGCAAGGTTGCGATAGCATTGTAACACTTAATTTAACGATAAACTCCGCTGCCACAGGCACAGATGTAATTACTTCTTGCACACCCATTACATGGATAGATGGCAACACGTATTCGGCAAGTACAACAACACCAACCTTTACCATAGTTGGAGGAAGTTCGCAAGGTTGCGATAGCATTGTAACACTTAATTTAACGATAAACTCCGCTGCCACAGGCACAGATGTAATTACTTCTTGCACACCCATTACTTGGATAGATGGTAATGCCTATTCAGCAAGCACAACAACACCAACATTTATCCTAGTTGGAGGAAGTACACAAGGTTGCGATAGCATCGTAACATTGAATTTAACGATAAATTCCGCTGCAACAAGCACAGACGTAATTACCTCCTGTACTCCTATCACTTGGATAGATGGCAACACCTATTCGGCAAGTACAACAACTCCAACCTTTACCATAGTTGGCGGAAGCTCGCAAGGTTGCGATAGCATTGTAACACTTAATTTAACGATAAACTCTACAGTAACAGGCACAGATGTAATTACTTCTTGCACACCTATTACATGGATAGATGGCAACACGTATTCAGCCAGTACAACAACTCCAACCTTTACCATAGTTGGCGGAAGCTCGCAAGGTTGCGATAGCATTGTAACACTTAATTTAACGATAAACTCTACAGTAACAGGCACAGATGTAATTACTTCTTGCACACCTATTACATGGATAGATGGCAACACGTATTCAGCCAGTACAACAACTCCAACCTTTACCATGGTTGGCGGAAGCTCGCAAGGTTGCGATAGCATTGTAACACTTAATTTAACTCTAACCACCCCCACCAAAACCACCAACGTGTTTAACGAATGTGAAGGCTTTAGCGTAACCGTAGGCACCAACACCTACACCACCACAGGCATCTTTACTGATGTTATCAACAATTGCGATACAATTGTAACCGATTTAACCATTAACCCTGCTCCACAATTAACCTTAATAAAAACCGATGACAATTGTGGAGAAAATATAGGTAGCGTAGCCGCTATTGTTACCAGCAACAATCCACCCATTACCTATAGTTGGAACACGGGAAGTGCTGATTCAGTTATTAGCAACTTACCCGCAGGAACCTATTCCATAATCGTAAACGATGGTTCAGGATGTAGCAAAGCCGATACGGTAGATTTAGCCGAATTACAAATCGATTGCGATTTCTTTGTTTATACACCCAATGCTTTTACACCTAATGGAGATGGTAATAATGATGTGTTTTTTGTTAGAGGAAAAGGTATAGCAACCTTGTCTGTAAAAATATACAACCGTTGGGGAAACAAAGTGTTTGAAACCAGCGACATAAACCAAGGTTGGGACGGAAAACACAACGGTTCAGACCAAAATACAGCCGTTTTTGTATATGTGATAGAAGGAACTTTTTTAAACAATAAAACCTTTAAAGAAAGCGGAGATGTGAGTTTAATAAGGTAGAAGAGCCTCCCCAACCCCTCCGGAGGAGGGGCTTGCGTAGAGGAGCGAAGGTGTAGAAAGAGTAATGAGGTGCTGAATGAAAAATAAATAGAACTAAAATAAATATGAAAACAACTAAAAATAACAAAACAAAACAAAATTTAACTAAACAACTTTATGTTGGCACAGTACGTAAGCTACTCCCTCCCTTTGGGAGGGTTGGGGTGGGCTTCCTTGTGTGCTGGCTGCTCTCCCCCTTCGGGGGAGCTGGAGGGGGCTTGTTCGCTCAAGACATGCACTTTTCGCAATTTACAATGGTGCCTTTGCAATTAGACCCTTCACAAGCAGGTAAATTTGGAGGAGATAACAGAGCCATTATCAACTATCGTGATCAATGGAGCAGTGTAACATCAAGTCCATTCAGAACTTTTGGTGCTTCTTATGATATGCACTTTAATAAAAACGGAAGAAAAGACAACTTTTTTGGAGGAGGCATCACCGCTTATTCCGATAAAGCAGGAGAAGCCAGTTTGGGTATAACTGTTGTTAATTTAACGGTAGCTTACCACATTAAATTAGACAAGGCTAGTTATCTTTCGGCAGGCGTACAAGCAGGGTTTTTACAAAGCAGTTTAAGTGAAAACAAATTAAGGTTCGATAGTCAATTTGATGGTTCAGGGCATAATGATAACTTTGCTTCGGGCGAAAATTTTAACAACACTTCATTTTTTGAACCCGATTTTGCAGTGGGTGTTTCTTATACGTATGGTAATAACACTACCGACCAAGTTGTTAATAATGGTGGTTTTGGAGGTAAAAAAGTGAATGTAGGAGCAGCCATTCATCATGTTGCCAGTCCTAATTTTTCGTTTTTAGATGAAAATACCGATAATTTAAATTTTAGATATGTGCTGCATACCAACACTTCTTTTGGGGTTGGAGGAACGAATATGGCAGTACAGCCATCAGGGTTTATTGCTTATCAACAAAAAGCAATTGATGTAGTGTTAGGTTCGTACTTTCGTTATAACCTTAAAGAAAAATCAAAATATTCGCAATTTTCTAATGGAGCAGCGGTGAGTTTTGGTGTACATTATCGTTTTGGTGATGCGTTTATTCCATCAATCTTAGTTGAAATGGGTTCTTTTGCTGTTGGGGTAAGTTATGATTTTAACTTATCAGGACTATCTGCTGCATCAAACGGACAAGGAGGTTATGAATTAAGCATCAGATATGTTTCACCTAATCCTTTTGGTACTAGAAAATCGAGTGCTAGGTTTTTTTAGGAGATGGAGAAAATATAACCCCACTCATTTAGTACTTTTGCTGAAAAATTATCTAAATGAACAACTACAATACACTTAAAGAATTAATAGCCATCGATTCACCAACAGGCTATACCGATAACGCAAGTAAATACATTTTTGACTTACTAAAAAGCTATGGTTACCAACCCGAATATACCAACAAAGGCGCTGTAAAATGTGCCTTAGGGAAGAATCCAACGGTTGCTATTGCGGCTCATGTGGATACCTTAGGAGCTATTGTTTCGGGCATAAAATCTAACGGGACGCTTTCTTTTTCGCTATTAGGTGGCTTATCCTTAACTGGTGCTGAAGGCGAATATGTTAAAATCATTACGCACGAAGGAAAAATTTATACAGGAACTATTCTCTTAAATAATCCATCAGTTCATGCTAATAACGAAAAAGAAAAAACCGAACGCTCTATTAAAAGCATGCACATTAGAATTGATGCCGAGGTTTATACTAAAGAAGATGTTGAAAAATTAGGCATTGAAGTTGGCGATATTATTTGTGTGGATGTGAAATATCAAGAATTAGATAATGGTTTTATAAAATCCAGATTTTTAGATAACAAAGCAGGATGTTTTGTATTGTTCGAATTAGCTAGAAGATTGAAAGAGCAAGGCAAAGAAGTGCCTGTAGAATTATTTTTCTCTAACTACGAAGAAGTTGGTCATGGAGGAACAGTAGGCTACTCCGAAAACATAAAAGAATTATTAGTATTAGACATGGGTGTTTTAGGTGATGATTGCCAAGGCAACGAAGTAAGCTGCTCCATCTGTGCTAAAGATAGTAGCGGTCCTTATGATTATTCTTTTAGAAAAAAATTAGTGGATTTAGCCAAGAAAAACAACATTCCATATAAAATTGATGTTTATCCACATTACGGTTCAGACGGTTCGGCTGCCTTGCGTGCCGGAAATGACTTCAGAGTAGCCCTTATCGGAATGGGAGTAGCGGCATCTCACGGAACAGAAAGAACACATAAAAAAGGTATTGAAGCTACCATAGATTTATGTTTGGCTTACATCAATCAATACAACTAAGGGATGATTAAGTATAATCCTAAAAATTGGTTCGTACATATCTTATCTTTTCATAAAAGTGACACCATTCGTATTCTGTGGAAAGAGCTAATTTTAATGGCTTTACTTACCACAGCCATTTCGTATTTAGAAATTGAATTTATCGTTGAAGCATCGTGGCATCGAGAATTAATGGCGGTTTATTCTTTAGTAGGTTTTGTTTTATCATTGTTGTTGGTATTTAGAACCAATACTGGCTACGACCGTTGGTGGGAAGGTAGAAAAAAATGGGGTGAATTGGTAAATAATACTAGAAATTTGGCAATAAAAATATCAAGTTCTTCGGTATTTAGCCAACATGATAAAGATTTCTTTACCCGCATGATTCCTAACTATGCTTATGCGATGAAAGAACATTTGCGTGAAGGTGTTAAAATGGATGAGCTTTCTCTTACAGAAAATGAAAAACAAGTTTTGGAAAACAAAGAACATAAAGTAAATTATATTGCCAAGCTGATTTATGATAAACTGCACGAAGTTAAATCAAGAAATGAGTTATCTGAAATAGAATACCTATCGTTAGATACCAATTTAAAAACTTTTGCCGATATCAACGGAGCTTGCGAAAGAATAAAAAACACTCCCATTCCTTATTCTTACAGTTTGTTCTTAAAAAAATTCGTTTTTATTTATGTAACCACCATGCCGTTGGCTTTTGTTGCATCTTTTAAATATTGGTCGGTATTAATAACCACCTTGGTTTTTTATGTGTTGGTGAGTATGGAAATTTTAGCTGAAGAAATTGAAGACCCTTTTGGATTAGACGATAATGATTTGCCTACCGATGAGCTTTGTGATAAAATTAAAGCTAATATTCAAGAAATATTAAACGATTAGTACAAAGTAAATCATGTTAAATTAATAAATATTATTTTTGAATACTGAAATTTAACTAAATGTCGGACAGCATAATTATCATACCTACCTACAACGAAAGAGAAAACCTTGAAAAAATGGTTAGAAAGGTCTTTTCTTTAAAAAAAGAGTTTCATCTTTTAATTGTAGATGATAATTCTCCTGACGGAACAGCAGGGATAGTAAAAGACCTACAAAAAGAATTTCCCAGAAAACTACATTTAGAAGAACGAAAAGGTAAGCTAGGCTTAGGAACAGCCTATATTCATGGGTTTAAATGGGCGTTAACAAACAACTACGAATATATTTTTGAGATGGATTGCGATTTTTCTCATAACCCGAATGACTTAATAAAACTATTTAATACTTGTGCAAAAGAGGGTGCCGATTTAGCCATTGGATCAAGATATGTAACAGGCGTAAATGTAGTAAATTGGCCTATGGGAAGGGTATTGATGTCGTATTACGCTTCTGCTTATGTACGCTTAATTACAGGTATGAAAATTAGAGACACTACCTCTGGTTTTAAGTGCTATAAAAGAAAAGTATTAGAAAAAATTAAGTTAGATAAAATTAAATTTAAAGGTTATGCCTTCCAAATAGAAATGAAGTTTACCACCTATAAATTAGGCTTTAAAATTGTTGAGGTTCCTATTGTTTTTACTGATAGATTAGAAGGCACCTCTAAAATGAGTAAAGGCATTTTTAAAGAAGCTATTCTAGGGGTTATTCAAATGAAAATAAACAGTTGGTTTAAAAAGTATTAACTAAAACACCAGCCAACTTTTCGGTTTGCCCCCTTAATTCATTTACAGCCGTACTTTCCCATAACTCACCACTTAAATTTGAACCTAAAGTAAATAAATTAGAATGAATATTACCGTTGGTATCTAATATCTGAAATGTTTTTATATTAGCAGAAATTCCCAACTTTAAACCGTCTTGATTTACTATTCCTTTTTGTAAGCATTTTTTTAAAAAATTGTCTTTTTGCTTTGTTAAATCTGTATTTGGTCCTGTACAATTAATAACTCGTGACACCATTATTGAACTTTGTTTGTTCTCCTTCTTATTAAAATAATGCACCTCAATTCCCTTATTCGTTTCTTTAATGTTGATGATTTTCCCAGAATGAATATGCAGTTTGCCATCAATCCTTAGTTGCTGAATTTTATCGTGCGAGTGCATAGGAAGCCTATGCCTTGCCACTCCCCATAAGTGGCGTAATCTTGCCATAAATATTTCTTTTTCCCTGTCTGAAAAAGATTGCCATATTTTTTGCGTATATGGTCGTAATGAGTTGATTACCGGTTCGGCTGAAACACCATATTCCCGAACAGCTTTAATGTGTTTAATTACAAGTTTAGTTAAATCATAGAGCGTCATATTATCACTTAACTCTTCTACTAATTTAGAATATTGTAGTCCCCCATGGCGGTGTGGTAAAATATTAAATCCGTTAGGAGAGATGGAATAAATACTTCCTTTAAACCCTTGTTCTAACAAACCAAAAACGGTATCCACCATGGTTAAACCGTTGCCAATTATTAACACTGGCAAATCGTTATTTACATTTTGTACAGATGCTCTTTTCCAAGGGTTTTGAAAGTAATTTGGACTTTGGTAGAAATCCATATTCTCTATTTTTCTATTTCTCGGAATATGATTTCCCGTTGCAATAACGCATTGGTCAACTATTAGCTTAGTACCATTTTCAAGCAATAATGCAATGCTATTTTCTATTAAATCAAGTTCACTTATAGCAGCGTTGATAAAGGATATTTTGATAGCTTTTTCTTCTGCTAATTTTTTGGCTTCTTTCCAAATTTCTTTTAAATATTCTCCATATAGTTTTCGAGGCAAATAAGCGTTAGCAATAAGTGTTTTGTCTTTTTCAATAAATTCATCTTGTTGCATTACCCAGCCTAAAAAATGGTCGGGGTTATCAGGAAAAGCACTCATTTTATTTGTACTTACATTTAGCAAATGTTTATCCGAATAAGGATTATAAGCAGCACCTCCTATATTTTTATCTTTTTCAATTAATAAAATTTCGCACGGTTTAGTTGATTTATTTATAAGCTGAACAGCTGTCATTATACCGCTAAAACCAGCACCTATTATTCCTGTTTTATTCATCTGTTTATATTTATTGATATTAAATCGGTCAGATGTAACTCGCCAATAATCATTCTCCTATGTGTTATAATTTTCAAAGTGGCTTGTTTCATATTTAATTTGATTAGGAAAGAAAAAACGTTTTAATTAATGTAAAAGAGGAGGTTAGAATTATGAGTATTCCCACAACAACCATCATGGGTTTATGCGGAATTTTTTTAGTAACAAAAGCTCCTAATGGAGCAGCTAATGTTCCTCCAATAATAAGTCCTAAAATAATTTGCCAACTTTGAATACCCGTAAAGTAAAGCAAAATACCCGCACTAAAAAAGGTAACAAAAAACTCTGCCGTGTTTACCGTTCCAATAACAATATTAGGTGTATTTCCTTGTCGGATAAGGTTTGAAGTAACAATTGGTCCCCAGCCACCACCACCAATAGCATCTAAAAAACCACCCACTAAAGCAAAATAAGGTGCGTGTTTTAGGTTTTCTTTTGTTTTTATTTTCTTTTTAAATGCTTTTAAAAGAATTAGCACTCCTAAAATTATTAGATAAGTACTAATATATGGCTTTATTACTTTACCGTTAATTACCGAACCTAATAAAAAAGCACCTAAAGAAGCTGCTAATACACCAGGAATAATAAGTTTTAAGAATAATTTTTTATCAAAATTACCAAACCGAATATGAGACAAACCAGAAACTCCTGTGGTAAATACCTCTGCTGTATGCACTGCTGCAGAGGCCAATTTTGGAGAAAGACCAAAACTTAACAAAATAGAATTTGAGGTTACTCCATAAGCCATTCCTAAAGCTCCATCAACCAATTGTGCTAAAAATCCAGCCAGCATAAACCAAAAAAACGTACTGTCGAAAAGTAAATCTTTTTCGGTTGCACTTGGTAAATAAATAAACAAAATGGAAGCTATTAAAATTATTTTTAAAACAACTATTGTAATAGATATGTGTAGCGTTGTTATTTTATTCATGATTTATTTTTAACACTTAATGTGAGATGAATTGTAAATCTTACTATGTTTCGATTATAAAAATCCATTCCTGATTTTTATATCGGATATCAATTTTAGAACAAATATATAAAATAATACTATTCCTACCAAATTAGTGGGATATAAAAAATAAAAAAATTATTTATTTTGATAGTTTTTTTTCTCGTTTAATAATATCGGCAAGGGTGGCAGCCTTTAATCTTTTTACCGTTTCATTTCGAATTTCCATAGCAATTTGACGAATACCACAAGTAACTTCATCAACACATTCCTCGCAACGCTCGTAATAATCGTAAGTTACACAAGGGAGCAAGGCAATGGCCCCATCAAACAATCGTGTAACTTTAGCCATGTGAATTTCTTTTGGTGTTCCATTTAGTGAATAACCACCATATTTTCCTCGAGTGCTTTTTAATATTCGGGCGTTTTTAAGTTCAGATAATATAGATTCTAGAAATTTTAACGGAATATTTTGCTCTAACGAAATTCTACTTACCGAAATAGGTTGTTCGTTTTCATGTTTAGCAATATAAACAAGTGCGTTAATAGCGTATTTTGTTTTTTTAGAAAGCATAGTTATAGCTATATGAAGTGCAAAAGTAACTAAAAACTATCTTTTTAAATAGCACTTACCTTATTTACACTTATTTGATTATTAATTTATTAAAAAACCTTTTTACAAATTTTAACAAAAAGCCATTCATTTATACTAAAATTTATCAAAAATAAACTCCCTAGCATTTAATTTTAGGTACATTTGCTTTTAATTTTTTATTAAATAATTATAAATTAAAAACTTTTTTATCATGTCAAACATGTCAAAACACGAGGCTGAAGTTAAGGCTTTCATGGATCGCATTAGAAGTAAATATGCCCATGAAACAGAATTTATTCAGGCGGTAGAGGAAATTGCAGAAACCATTATTCCTTTCGTTGCCAATCATCCAAAATATGTTAAGGCAAAAATCTTAGACAGAATGGTGGAGCCTGAAAGAACTATCATTTTCAGAGTTCCATGGATTGATGATAAAGGAGAAGTACAAATTAATACTGGATACAGAGTAGAATTCAACTCTGCTATAGGTCCTTATAAAGGTGGTTTACGTTTTCATCCATCAGTAAACTTATCTATTCTTAAATTTTTAGGTTTTGAACAAACGTTTAAAAATGCATTAACTACGCTTCCTATGGGAGGTGGTAAAGGTGGTTCGGATTTCGATCCAAGAGGAAAATCAGACAATGAAGTAATGCGTTTTTGCCAATCTTTCATGTCGGAATTATTCCGTCATATTGGTCCAAATACAGATGTTCCTGCTGGGGATATAGGTGTTGGTGCTAGAGAAATAGGTTACATGTTTGGACAATACAAACGATTAAGAAACGAATTTACTGGTGTTTTAACAGGTAAAAGCTTTAACTGGGGAGGTTCAAGACTTCGTCCTGAAGCTACTGGTTTTGGAGCAGTATATTTTTTACAATCTATGTTAGCTTCTAAAGGAATGGACATTAAAGGCAAAACCATTGCGGTTTCAGGTTTTGGTAACGTTGCGTGGGGAGTTACTAAAAAAGCTGCCGAATTAGGTGCTAAAGTAGTTACTCTTTCTGGTCCTGATGGCTATATTTATGACCCAGAAGGCGTTTCCGGTGAAAAAATAGAATACATGTTAGAATTAAGAGCAAGTAACAATGATGTTATTGAACCTTATGCTAAAAAATATGGCGTTAAATTCTTCCCAAACAAACACCCATGGGAACAAAAAGTAGATATTGCTATGCCTTGTGCTACGCAAAACGAATTAAAAGCAGATGGAGCAGAAGCACTTATTAAAAATGGTGTGATTTGTATTGTTGAAGTAGCTAATATGCCAACAACTCCCGAAGCATTTAAAATCATCCAAAAAAGCAAAATTTTATTCTCGCCAGGAAAAGCCTCTAATGCTGGTGGTGTAGCAACCTCTGGATTAGAAATGAGCCAAAATGCTATTCACTCAGCTTGGTCCGCCAAAAAAGTTGATCAACGTTTAAAAAGCATTATGGAAAGCATCCATAGAGAGTGTGTAAAGTATGGAAAAGAAGGCGATTATGTAGATTACTTTAAAGGAGCAAACATTGCAGGTTTTGTAAAAGTTGCTGACGCCATGATAGACCAAGGTGTAGTTTAATCTTTGAATCCTATTCTTACAAAAAATAAGAGGCTGTTCCAATTTAGGTTCGGCCTCTTTTCTATTTATAAAATTAATTCTATTATTTTTGAATTTCTTTTTAAAAGTTGAGATAAAATACACTCAAAAAGAGTGTGTTTTAAAAGAGATAACAGTTGGTTATCGAATTAACCACTAAATAAATGAAAAAATTATAACAACTCTCCCCCCTTGCCCCCTCTCTTTAAAGAGAGGGGGAGAAGTTATCGGCAGATAACTAGGGGGTGAGTCGGAAAAAACAAGATATATAAACACATGAAAAAAATTTTAACCCTTTTATTAGTAGCTTTTCAAAGCATAGCTTTTGCTCAAGAAACCTTTATTGTAAACGGAACACACCACAACGTCAATAATTATTATGCCTTTACTAATGCTACCATCTATCAAGATTATCAAACCATAATAGAAAATGGCACTTTATTAATTTATGATGGAAAAGTTGTTGAAATTGGTGAAAGCAAAAAAGTTAAACTACCTAAAAATACCGTTGTTTATGATTTGAAAGGAAAATTCATCTACCCTTCTTTTATTGATTTATCCAGCAATTATGGGATGCCCGAAATTAAAAAAGACAGCAAACCGAATTATGGCCCTCAGATGGAAACCAATAACCAAGGGGCATTTAATTGGAATCAAGCCATAAAACCAGAAGTGGAAGCAAGCAAATTATTTACTCCCATAAAAAAACAAGCTGAAGAATACAGGAAAATTGGTTTTGGTAGTGTTTTAACGCATCAACAAGATGGAATTATTAGAGGAGCTTCTGCTTTGGTTGCTCTTGGCGATGAAAAAGCTCAACTTATGCTTATTAACGAAAAAGTGGCTGGGCATCTTTCTTTTGATAAAGGCTCATCCACACAAGATTATCCAGGTTCATTAATGGGGGCGATAGCTTTAATTCGTCAAACCTATTATGATGTAGATTGGATGTATAACAACAATCATTTCAAGGAAAACAACCTTTCATTAAAAGCTATTTTAGATAATTGGGAATTGCCTCAAATTTTTGAAGTGAAAGATAAATTAGACATTCTTAGAGCTGATAAAATAGGCGATGAATTTAATACACAATACATTTTTGTTGGAAATGGAGATGAATACCAACGTCTGAAAGAAATAAAAGCTACCGAAGGAAAATTTATTGTTCCTATTAATTTTCCTGAACCATTTGATGTGGAAGATCCTTATGAAGCATTGAAAGTAGCTTATTCATCTGTAAAACATTGGGAATTGGCTCCTTACAATTTAAAACTATTAGCCGACAGTGCCATAGATTTTACCATTACTTCAGATGGATTAAAAGATAAAAAAGAATTTTTACCCAACCTAAGACAAGCAGTAAAATACGGACTAACAGAAACAAATGCACTAAAAGCACTTACTTTTAATCCTGCTCAATTTATTGGAGCATACAATAATATAGGAAGTTTAGAAAAAAACAAATTGGCGAATTTCATAATCACCTCAGAAAATGTTTTTGAAGAAAAAGCCATTATCCATGAAAATTGGGTAAAAGGCAAACAACACATTATTAAAGATTATAATGCTTTTGATATTAGAGGAAAGTATGATGTTAATGTTAGCGGAAAATTTTATGAACTAAAAGTAAACGGTACAGAAGATAAACCACAAGGCACCATTTACATTGTTAATGGAAAAGACACTGTAAAGCAAAAAACAACCATTACCCTTAAAGGAACTTTAATTAACCTGAGCTTTAACATTGCTGATTCTGCTGCCGAACCTGCTTATTTAAGATTATCGGGAGCTATTAACTATAACAATGTAATTTGGGATGGAAACGGACAATTACCTAACGGAGATTGGGTAAAATGGTCGGCAATTAGAAAAAAAGATGATAAAAAAGACGACAAAAAAGCGAATGATAATAATGATAGCTTAGTTGTTCCAACCATTAAATATCCATTAATGGTTTACGGACAAGATTCTTTACCAGTAGCTAAAACAATGCTTATTAAAAACGCTACCGTTTGGACTAATGAAGCAGAAGGGATTCTAAAAAATACAGATGTGTTAATTAAAGACGGTAAAATTGCAGCTATTGGGAAAGATTTGGTGGTAGAAGAAGGTGTAGAGGTGATAGACGGAACTAATAAACATTTAACAGCAGGAATTATTGATGAACATTCTCATATTGCTATTAGCAGAGGAGTAAACGAATGTACACAAGCCGTAACTGCCGAAGTTAGTATAGCTGATGTAGTAAATTCTGATGATATTAATATTTATCGTCAGTTAGCCGGAGGGGTTGTTGCTGCTCAATTGCTTCATGGTTCATGTAATCCTATTGGTGGTCAATCTGCATTGATAAAACTAAAATGGGGGTATTCTCCGGAAGAAATGAAAATTGATACCAAAGATGGTTTTATCAAATTTGCTTTAGGTGAAAATGTAAAACAATCTAACTGGGGAGCTTTTAATACTATTCGTTTCCCGCAAACACGTATGGGTGTTGAGCAAGTATATTACGATGCTTTTACCCGAGCTAAAGAATATCAAGCAAAATGGGATGTTTTCGCCAAACTTAGTCCAAAAGAAAAAGAGAAAGCCGAAGCTCCAAGAATAGATTTAGAGTTAGAAACACTAAATGAAATTCTTAATAAAGAACGTTTTATTTCTTGCCACTCTTATGTTCAATCTGAAATTAATATGTTAATGCATGTTGGAGACTCTATGGGGTTTACGGTAAACACCTTTACTCATATTTTAGAAGGTTATAAAGTAGCTGATAAAATGAAAAATCATGGAGCAGCAGGTTCTACCTTCTCAGATTGGTGGGCTTATAAATACGAAGTAAATGATGCTATTCCATACAATGGAGCAATTATGCATCATGAGGGCGTTTTAACTGCCTTTAACTCTGATGATGCTGAAATGGGAAGAAGATTAAATCAAGAAGCTGCTAAAGCAGTTAAATATGGTGGAGTTTCTGAAGAAGAAGCCCTTAAATTTGTAACCTTAAACCCTGCAAAAATGCTCCATTTAGATGACAGAATGGGAAGTATAAAAATTGGTAAAGATGCTTGTATAGTACTTTGGAACGACCATCCTTTATCAATATATGCAACAGTTAGTAAAACCATTATTGATGGAGCAATTTATTTTAATAGTGAATGGGATAAAGTGCTAGCTCAAAAAAATAAAGAAGAAAAAGCAGCTATCATCAATAAAATGATTGCTGAAAAGAAAAACGGTAAAAAAACTCAACCAGCTAAAAATAAAAAACCAACGCTTTATCATTGTGATACTGTAGGGGAATAAATTGGAAATTAGAGATTAGAAATTTTACTATTACTCGACAAACTAAAAAATATGAAAACAAAAATCATCATCCTATTAACAATATACTTTCAACTTTGTGCTATTAATTTATTTGCTCAAGTTCCTAGTCCTGCAGCTCAACAAAAAGGAGCTGTTTTATTACAAAACGGTACAGCTCATTTAGGTAATGGAGAAGTTATAGAGAATGCTGTAATTGGTTTCGAAAACGGAAAAATTACACTTGTTGCTGAAGCCAGGGTGGTAAAGATAGACCCTTCTGCTTACGATACTATTATTAATATTGAAGGAAAACATGTTTATCCTGGGGTTATTGCCCCAAACACAACTTTAGGTATAACCGAAATTGATGCTGTAAGAGCTACTAGAGATTACGCTGAAACAGGAGTATTAAACCCTCATGTTCGTTCTATTATTGCTTATAATACAGAATCTAATATTACTACAACTGTTCGTTTTAACGGAGTTTTAATGGGTCAAATTACGCCAAGAGGAGGGTTAATTTCAGGAACATCTTCTATCGTACAGTTTGATGCTTGGAACTGGGAAGATGCCATTTACAAAGAGGATGATGGCGTTCATATTAATTGGCCCAACATATACCATCGTTGGGGAGGAAAAGAAAACAAAGAATATGATAACACTAAAAAAGAATTACACGATTTTTTTGAAAATGCTAAAACCTATTGTAAAGTAAAAAATCATAAAGAAATAAACATTCGTTTTGAAAGTGTTAGAGGCTTATTTGATGGTACAAAAAGAGTTTACATTCATACCAATTACATTAAAGAAATTACCGAAGCCATCACTTTTGTAAAAAAATACGAACTTAAAAATGTAACATTAGTAGGCGCTTATGATGCATGGATGGTAGCGGAATTATTGAAAGAAAATAATATTTCTGTAATTCTAAAAAGAGTACATTCCTTACCCGAAAGACAAGAAGATGATGTTTATTTGCCTTACAAAATGCCTAAAATATTATTTGATGCAGGCGTGTTATTTTGTTTGGAAAATGCCGGAGATATGGAAGCTATGAACACTAGAAACTTGCCATTTTATGCAGGAACTGCTGCTGCTTACGGATTAACAAAAGAACAAGCATTACAAGCCATTACACTAAATACTGCCAAAATTTTAGGTATAGACCAAACTTGTGGCAGTCTAGAAATTGGTAAAGATGCTACACTTTTTGTTTCTACAGGCGATGCCTTAGACATGAAAACCAACAATGTGGAATTAGCTTTTATACAAGGTAGAAAAATTGACTTAAGTAGTCGCCAACAAAATCTTTACGAAAAGTATAGCAAGAAATACAAGCAACAATAGATGGACATTTGCGAAGCAGCCTCATTTGAAAGAGAAAAAATACACAGACACCCATGGGAATTGGCAAGAATTGAAGTAGTTAAAAACTTTTTAACGCCTATTATTGCTCAAAAACCAGCTACCACCATACTCGACTTGGGTTGTGGAGATGTGTTTGTTGCTCAGCAACTGTCTTACCAATATCCTAAAGCTACCTTTCATTGTGTGGACATTGCTTTTACTCCAGAAATCATTTCCACTATTTCTGAACCAGTAAAAAACTTACCTATTTCACTTTATTCATCAACTCAAGAGCTTAATAAGTCTATTTCACATAAAGTAGATGTGGTGTTACTGTTGGATGTTATTGAACACATTGAAGATGAAATTACTTTTTTAAAACAGCTTAACCAATCGGGATTGATTGACGGTAACACCAAAATTATTATTACTGTTCCAGCATACCAACAACTATTTAGTAACCACGATGTTTATTTAAAACATTTTAGAAGATACAACATTGCTTTACTGAACAATCATCTTCAACAAGCAGGTTTTGAAAGTAAGAAAACAGGATATTTCTTTATTTCGTTGTTGTTTTTAAGAATCATTCAAAAACTCCTTCAGGGTAATAAAACAGTTGATGCCGAAAAAGGCATTGGAGCATACCAATCAAAAGGATGGATAGATACCTTAATGATAAGAACCTTATATTTAGATTTTTTAATCGGTAAATTTTTTAGAGCTTTAGGAATTAAACTGCCAGGATTATCTTGTTTTTCAATATGTCAGCAACAGCCATTATAATACCCTGCTACAACGAAGGCAAAAGGCTAAACCAATCGGCTTTTTTGTCTTTTTTAGCCAATAACAAAAGCTACCATTTGTTTTTAGTAGATGATGGTAGTACAGACAATACATTTAAAGTACTGACTGAACTTAAAACCCAAAATCCAACTCAAATAAACATTTTAAAAAACGATAATAATTTAGGAAAGGGAGAAACCGTAAGAAAAGGAATGATAGCAGCTTACAATGCCCAAAAATTTGGTCAAATAGGGTTTTTAGATGCGGATTTGTCAACACCTTTAACAGAGTTTGTGGTTTTAACCGACTTTCTTACTCAACATAACAAAAAAGCAGTTTTTGGTTCCCGATTAAAAAGAGTTGGAGCAGCAATTGAGCGTTCTCCAATTAGGCATTTGGTCGGACGGTTTTTTGCCACATTAATTGGTTGGACTATAAAAATTCCTTTTTACGATACCCAATGTGGAGCCAAAGTTTTTAGTAGTGATGTTATTCCTAACATTACTTCCGCTCCTTTTGTATCTCGTTGGTTGTTTGATGTAGAAATTATTTTACGACTAAAACAACTTTTAGGAAAAGAAGTTGTTAGACTACTTTATGAATATCCAATAAATACTTGGAATGAAGTTGAAGGCTCAAAAATTACTTGGAAAGATAGTTTAAAAATTCCGTTAGAGTTATTGAGGATAAAAATTGCTTCTAGAAGAAGCTAATTACAAAATCATCAACATAAACCTTGTTTTGCCCTCTGTTCCAAATATAAGTAGTGTAAGTATAATTTTTATTTAATAATTTTTTTTCTAAATAAAATAAAGCATCTATTTGTTGCCAATCTTTTTTATTAATAGTTCGAATTTTAACTTCTTTCCCTTTCCAATATACTGTTTCACCTTGTTGATTTGTAATCGTAAAAACGATAACAACATCTATTTTTTCATCAAAAGAAAAAACATCCGTTTTAACATATAAAGAAGATAAATGATAGGACTTTTTAGGGTCTATTTTTGTTGAAAATAAAGTACTATATGGAAACTCCTCTGTTACAACCGAACTATTTGGAGAGCTTTTAAAAACTTCAGTAGTTAGGGTATTTAAGTTGCTTAAAATGTCAGTTGAATCATCATCTAAATTAAAATAATAAGTGTCAGAATAATTAGGGGGTTGAAAATTAAGTGTTATTGCTTTTTTATTGTAATAATGAGCAAATATAGAATCGGTTTCTGTAGGAAATTCTCTTGTAAATATAGATGAAGGATAAGCAGATAAGTTCGAAACAACACAAGTGTCTGTTAAGCTTGAAAATAACATCTCTTCTCTCAGATTAAAAGACATGTTGTATTGATATGCCTTTTTCGTTTGTAAATCCTGTATTACAGTACTAAAGTTATTGTTTGAAAAATAAGCTAGGGCTAAAGAACTTATTATTAATACAAAAGCTAATTTGTAATAATGTTTGTTTATAATTGTTTGAATTTTATAGAACTCTATGCTTGACAGAAAAAATAGTAGTAAAACAAAAACAATTAGAAATAGCCAAAAAATTACATTTATTGTTCTTTCTGGAGCAATAACTCCCATACTCCAAAAACCCGTTGAATAACCCACACTTAGCATAAAAAAACCAACTAAGAAAATCCAATAAAAATTTTGCAAGCTTATTTTAACCTTATTGTTATTAAATCGTTTAAATGTTAGATATAGTAAAATTGATAACAACAATGTAGACAAAGAAAAAATCCAAGTATAACTCTGAATAGAAGCCTGTTTAAAACTATTTAAAATCGTTTCAAAAAATTGATGGTTTTCAACTCCCATAAATGATTCGTATCTATATTTATTACCTGGTGCAAAATAAACAACAGAAAAACAACAAATTGACAATATTAAATAACCAGCTAAAGTTTTATTTATCTCCTTGTATTTAAAAAAATAAGTCACAAAAACCAATGCTATAAAAACCACTAATTGCACCATTGACGTTTCATTTGAACCTATGATAGCTACAATTAATGCTGCATTTATAATCGGATTGTATTTGTTTATTTTATTATAAGAAAATTCATTTATAAAATTTGTAATTAAATATAGAAACAAAATGTTTGGTAATTGATACGTAATTGATCCAGGCATCCAATAAATTCCTTGAACTAAAGAGGGCATACTAGTTAGGTAATAAAACAAGACGTAAAGAGCTAAAAACAAAGCTATTGTTTTAGTTTTAATCAACGTATTTATAAATCTATAAATAGAATGAACCGAAAGAAAAATAAGAATAATAGGAACAACTTTATAAAGTAGCGTTGATTTAATTAAAAGCGGATGTAGGCTTAGTATAAAAGTAGAAAAATATCGTCCAACCCAAGTTAAATACCAATGTACTTGAGCTTCCCAAAAACCCAATGTGCTAGTAAAATAACTAAATCTGTAATCATCGCTTGATGGATTGTTATACTTGGATATAATCATGTAGGGAATTAAAAGCATTAAAAACACTAATAAACTAAGAACTATATTTTTATTCCTTTCATTCATTTATTTTACTAAAAAAAGCTAACTACAAAATCATCAACATAAACCTTGTTTTGCCCTCTGTTCCATACATATACTTTATAACTATAAGCATCTTTTACTAATTTTTGTGTTAAAGGAAAAAAGACATCTGTTTTATTCCATTTATTAATCTCATATTCAACATCATTAATCCACTCACTATTCCAATACAACTGAGTTCCATGTTTATCCTCGATGGTTAAAACAATGGCAAAATCAACCACTTTTTCTTTTGAATAAATATCCGATTTTACATATACTTTAAAAAAATCATTTGCTTTTATATCTTTAGCCTTTATATTAAAGAGTACACTATACTTTGATTTAGAAGTTATTAAAGAACTGTTTGGCGGAGATTTAAAAACATTATCGGTTAAGGTAAATAAATTTTCCAGTTGCTCTGTATCTTCATCATCAAGATTAAAAAAATAAGTGTCTGAATAGTTAGGTGGAGAGAAGTTTAGTTGCATCCCTGACTTGTTATAGTAATATGCAATTGTTTTATTGTTTTGGTGGTTATTAAGCAAAAAAAACTCTTCATTAAAAATAGAATTAGGATATGTACTAAGTGCTTGAACAATGGGCATAGTGTCATTACTGTTAAAAAGTATTTTTTCTCTTTGTTGAAAATCTTTATTGTACTGATATGCCTTACCTGTAAACAAATCATAAACCACCAGTTGAACATTGTTTTTTTGAATAAAAAATGAACCAAATAATAAGAGCGATGAAACCAATACCAACATATTTAAAGAAGAACTTTTTAAATTTATTTTTTTTCTTATAAAAAGAGCTAAATAATATAAGCATATTGTCCAAAAAATAATAAAAACCCAAAATGTAACATTCAGTGTTCTATCAGGTGGAGTCCTCCCAGTAGCCCAAAAAGCTGCAAAAAAACTTATTATAATAAGTGCAAAAGAAGATAAAATAATATAACCTATTTTGTAAAGGTTCTTTATTTCTTTTTTGCTCTCCTTAAAAAAAATAAGAAGTAACAATGTTGAGGAAATAATAGTAGAAAAATCTTTTACCCAATACTTAATATAGTCAACTGTGGAAGAAAAACTATTAATGATGGTAAATAGCAGTTGATGCCTTTCTGTATCTTCAAACCCTCTGTTTCTTACTTCGTTGCCAGGAGCAAAATACACTATTAAAAAACAAACAAAAGTCCATAAGGTGTAAACTAAAATGATTTTATTAATGGTTTTATTAAAAATGAGTTCGTAGCCTAGTACGAAACACATAATAAGCAAAAGAATAAGCATAATAGTTTCGTTAGAACCACAAATGGCCATTATTAGTAATAAATTTATGAGGTGGTGTTTTAATAATGGTTGGAATTGAAGCTTTAAAATGTTGAATATATTAGTGCCAAAAAACAGCAATAAAATAAGAGGAAGTAAATAAGTAACAGAACCAGGCAACCAATAAACACCTTGAACTATTGAGGGCATTGAATTAAAACACCATAAAAATAGAGTTATCGATACCAAAAATAAGCTCATCTTTGAAAGGTTGTTCCGCAAAAAGGTTTTTGCCATTCTATAAACAGAAAATAAGAATAGCCCAATAAAAATTATTGGGTAAATTTTATATAAAAAAGATGCTTTTAACCACATAGGGTGTGCCGCCAAAATTGCCGATGAAAAATACCTGCCTGTCCAGCTTGTGTACCAAAACTTTTGAGCCCCCCAATAGCCAAGATTTTCTGAAAACTCATAAAATGAATAATCATCTACAGATGGGTTAGTAAAAAAAGAAATTACTATAAACGGTAGTATTAAAATTGAGGCTACAATTAATAAAATTAAATTAGATTTTTTATTTACAACTTCCATTTTACACCATTAAATAATCGATGAAATTAGTAAATTATTTAAACTATTCAATAAAAATATTACTACCTTAGCCCCTCTTTTTTTTATTAAATGGTTTTTAGCAGCATCACATTTCTTTTATATTTTTTACCCATCTTTTTGTTGGTTTACAATATAATACCTGCTAAGTTTAAAAACTATTTTATTCTTTTTGCTAGTATTGTTTTCTATGCTTGGGGAGCTTCCGATTTTATTATTATACTAGTTTTATCTACTATTATAGATTTTTATATTGTTAAAGCACTGTATAAAAGCCCTCAAAAAAAGAGAAAGCAATTATTATTGTTTTGTTCCATTTTTATGAATGTGGGCTTATTAGCATATTTTAAATATGCTAATTTTTTCATCGATAATGTTAATCAGTTTTTAGGAGTATTAAATGTTTCGGGAATTGGTTGGACAAATGTATTATTGCCAATAGGTATTTCTTTTTATACTTTTCAAACACTTACTTATTCTATTGATATATATAGAGGAGTGCATAAACCGCTTGAGAAGTTATCTAATTATTTGCTTTACATTATGTCTTTTCCGCAAATGATTGCCGGGCCAATTGTAAGGTTTAATTTAATTGCAGATGAAATTATTGAAAGAAAAGAAACCATTGATGATAAATTACAGGGATTTATTCGTTTTTGCATAGGTTTAGGAAAAAAAGTGTTGATTGCCAATGTAGTTGGAGAACAAGCTGACTTAATTATGAATCAGCCTGTAGAAAATATTACCTTTATAAGCTCCTGGATAGGTATTTTGGCTTATACTTTTCAAATTTACTTCGATTTTGCTGGGTACTCTGATATGGCTATTGGGTTAGGGAAAATGATGGGCTTTAGTTTTCCAGAAAATTTTAACAACCCATACACCTCTAAAAGCATTTCAGAGTTTTGGCGTAGATGGCACATGACCTTAGGACAATGGATGAGAGATTATCTTTACATTCCACTTGGCGGAAATAGGGTTGACTCTAAAACAAGACTCTATTTTAACCTGTGGTTCGTGTTTTTAGTTTCAGGTTTATGGCACGGTGCCAGCTGGAATTTTGTTATTTGGGGAGCTTTCCATGGGTTTTTCCTAATATTGGATAAAATATTTTTATTAAAGGTATTGAATAAAATAGGTGGTTTATTCAGTACGCTGTTCACCTTTTTTATTGTGGTTATTGGCTGGGTATTTTTTAGATTAGAAAAGTTTGATGATGCCATTAATTACATCAAAAAAATGTTCTCTTTTAGTACTGAAATCACTTTTGAAAATATCTCCAATGAATTTATAAGCATTGCAATTTTAGCATTGGTTTTCTCTTTTGTTACCGCTTCTAAACTCGGAAAAAAATTAGAAACTTTAATTTATTATAATCAGCAACCTAACTTATTTTGGTACGGAAAAATGATACTTGTGTCTTTAGTATTATTAGTACTAAGTGTTAGTGCAATTACAGCTGAAGGCTTTAACCCATTTATCTACTTTAGATTTTAAATGCTAAGTAAAAAAGAACATATAATAAAAACCCTGCTGTTTGGAGCAATTATTCTATTGTTATGGATACCCATAATACAGCAGAACATTACTTTTTATGAAGAAAGACCACTTAAGGGTGCTATAGTAGCTGCAAAAAAACCTCAACTAACAATTAACAATTGGTTTTCAGGAAAATACCAAGATTCATTAAATAGTTTTTTAAATCAACATTTTGGATTCAGAAATACCTTAGTTCGTTTAAACAATCAAAAAATATATAACCTGTATAACATTGCAAAAGCCAATGGAGTAATTATAGGTAAAGAAAATTATTTGTATGAAGAAAACTATATTAAAGCTTACTTAGGAACTGATTTTATTAGTGAAAAGAAAATTAGTTCACACGTTGAGCAATTAAAATTTGTTCAAGACACGTTGAAAAAATTAAATAAAGATCTCGTTTTTATTCTTGCTCCTGGTAAAGGCTCATTTTTCCCTGAATATATTCCTGATAATTACTTAAGCCAAAAACAAGATTCCACCAATTACAGCTACTTGTTAAAACATTTTAAGGCTAATGGAATAAACCACATAGATTTTAATAAATGGTTTAGAGATAATAAAGGTAAAAAGCCTTATCCGCTTTATGCGAAAGCCGGCATACATTGGAGTAAACAAAGTGAACTTTGGGTGGCAGATTCTATTTTAAGTTATCTGGAAATTATAAGAAAAACCCAATTGCCCGATATTATTATTGACAGTACTTACTTTAATTACAAAAACTTATATGAAGATTACGATATTGGTGATGGTATGAATTTGTTATTCGATTTACCAACTTATCCTATGGCATATTCCTCTTTTCATTTTGATAAATCCAATGCTGATACAAGTTTAAACTTGCTAGTTGTTGCCGATAGTTATTATTGGGGAATGTATAACTATGGAATTCCAAAAAATGTTTTTAATATTCATTCATTTTGGTATTATAATAAAGAAATTTATCATTCAGATGGCGCTATAAAATCAATATACGAAATTGATTTAGAACAAGAAATAGCTAAAACAGATGTTTTTCTTCTACTCTTTACGGATGCTAATTTACATAATTTCGACTATGGCTTTACACGTAATTTATATCAATATTTTACCGGACAAAGTTCAGATATAGATGAAAGAATAAAGTATTTTGTAAAAGCAATTAAAAATAATGCTGAATGGATAAATAGTGTAAAAAAACAAGCAAAAGAACAAAACAAACCATTAGATAAAATGATACTTGAAAACGCAGAGTTTATGGTTAATCAAGAAAAGGAAAAACAATAATAAGTTAATTATTCTATTTCTATGCTATACAACTTCCCGTTTAAATCGTTTAGGGGAAAAGGCACATCCTCTTGTAAAAAAGGCGCATTAGGCCACCAATGCGAATAATGATACTCTTGAGTAAAAACCGTTATCATTTGATTATTGGGTATTGAAGTTACCTCATCATTCATATATCCCACAACTCTCAATTGATTTTTTTCAGGACCAACTCTCCAAATAATTTCTTTAGGCTTCCATTCAATTTGAAAATAATAGTATTCTCCTCCAAATAATTCCTCATCCAATGCTGGTACTTTAGAAGTAACAGCATTTTGGTAAGACAACCACCGGTGCAAATCAAAAGTTAAATCGTTATATTGAATTTGATGAACTCCAACATCAAACTTTTTTGGCGTATTGCAACTTAAGTCCCAATTAGTACAAGTTATCATTACTTTATCTTTATGCGACTCAGGCTCTATTCTTTCATTTTCATAATCTTTATACTCATATTTTGGCCAATACTCTGCTGCTTTTAAAATTTCAAAATCTATTTCGGAATAAGCTGTTTGTGGTTCTTTTTTACTTTCTTCCGTAATATAATAAGGATAATAACCATCTCCTTTACAAACTCTTCGGTTGTTCCAAGGTCCACCAGTGTCGTACAACATCCAAATAGCATTAGTAATTCCATTCCAAACATATTGATTGTTCAACAACTTAGTCATTTTAATTTTATAGGTATATTTTCCATAAGTCATTCCATGCCTGGTTTTAAAACCAACGTGTTCTTTTTTCATTTCATTAGTATCACTTTTAGGATTTTTAAACCAAATCACATCTTCCTCTTCATTATATCCAAACGTTTTTCCTGGATATTTTAAACATGCCAACCATGTAGATATTCTCTCTGTAGAATCGTATTTAAGTTGGTTGGTTTTATAATCAGCTATACTAAAATTGTCGGTTTCAAAATTAGTTTTTATAGGTAGGTTTCGAATAGAATCTGCTCTGTAAGTATCATGATATTCAAACGAAGCATTTTTATATAACTCTTCAGAATCATTCACATATTTATTAAAATATTCTTCACTTTCAAAGTGCTGAAATTTAGGTATGTAAAAACCATTTTTAAGTGGCACACTTGCCTTAAGTTTTAAAAAATTGGGGTTATAGTATTTGGCTAAATTTTTAATTTTCTTTCCTTCTCCATCATTAAAGTAATAAAATGGATTGATAAATTGTCCGTTTTTTTGTTTTGAAATGTTTTTGATGTAATCAGGAATTTGAGACAACTCTTCTTTACTTACTACAACCAACATTAAACTGTAATCTCCCACACGAGGGTTTCTTTGCCATCTATTGTTTATTTTTTTTGATGTCAAAACATTCTCAGCAACCTTATACAACTGATTTTCGGGTGTTCTATTTTTTTGTTTTGCTTGTTGAATTACCTCTTCATACCAAATTGCATTCAATTTTATAGAGTCCATTACTTCTATTACGCTCAAGCTGTCAATTCCTATTTTTCTAGTATTCGGATTTATATATTTCTCCTCATTTCTAGGGTTGCCGTGTATAATAAATGAAGTTGAAACTTGAGTTTGTCCTGAATCTATTTTAACAAACGAAATGTCCGTATCTATCCATGATCCATAAAAATTCTCTTCAGCTAATGGATTGTATTTATTTCCTTCTGCTTCTTCAAACTTATAACTTTCATTTTGATAATAAAGTTTATAATAAAGTTCCTTTCCTCTTAGTTCTTCAGGTATTTCAAAAGTTAGTTCAAACTCATCAATTGAATCTATTTTTTTAGATGGCACAACAAAGCCATACTGATAAGCATTATTAAAATCTAAACAATAAGCTTCTTTTTTAATATTAGTATCAACTATTGTTATAGGAATCTTTTCCTGTTTATTACAAGAATAAAAAATAATTATAAAACCTAAGAAAATTAACTGAAACCTACGAACCATTATAAACTCTTTAAACCTTCAAATATGCTTTCAACCCGTGTAAACCACCTTCTCTGCCAAAACCACTCTCTTTAAACCCACCAAATGGCGATGACGGATCAAATTTATTGAAAGTATTTCCCCAAATTACACCTGCTTTTAATTGAGAAGTCATGTTAAATAATTTAGAACCTTTATCTGTCCATACTCCAGCAGAAAGTCCGTAAGGCGTATTATTTGCTTTTTCTATTACCTCTGCTACCGTTCTAAATGTTTGTACGGCCAATACTGGTCCAAAAATTTCTTCCTGAACTATTCTATTAGATTGTGAAACTCCTGTAAATAAAGTAGGCTTACACCAATATCCTTTTTTGGGTAAGTTGCAATCTGTTTGATACATTTCTGCTCCTTCGGCTTTTCCTATTTTCAGATAATTGTTTATAGTGTTCAATTGTTCTTTAGAATTAATAGCACCAATGTCGGTGTTTTTATCCAACGGATTTCCAACTACCAAAGAAGCCATTCTATCTTTTAATTTACGCATTACCACATCATATACAGATTCTTGTACAAACAAACGTGAACCCGCACAACAAACATGTCCTTGATTAAAATAAATTCCGTTAATAATTCCTTCTACCGCTTGGTCTAAAGCTGCATCTTCAAAAATAATGTTGGCAGCTTTTCCTCCTAATTCTAAGGTAGCTTTTTTGTTGGTTCCGGCAATAGCATTTTGAATAATTTTACCCACTCCCGTAGAACCTGTAAATGCAATTTTATCTACATCCTCATGATTAACAATTGCTGCTCCTGTAGCTCCTGCTCCGGTGATAATATTTACTACTCCATCGGGCAAACCTGCTTCCTGAATAATTTCTGCTAATTTTAAAGCGGTAAGCGGTGTGGTTTCGGCTGGTTTTAACACCACTGTATTTCCTGTAGCCAAAGCTGGAGCTATTTTCCAAGCTACCATCAACAATGGAAAATTCCAGGGTACTATTTGTCCTGCAACACCCAATGGCATCGGATTTCTATTAGGAAAAGCGTAGTCTAATTTATCTACCCAACCAGCATAGTAGAAAAAATGTGCTGCAGCCAAAGGGACATCAATATCTCTGGCTTCTCTAATGGGTTTGCCTCCATCAAGTGTTTCAATTACAGCAAATTCTCTAGCTCTTTCTTGTATTAATCTAGCAATACGATAAATGTATTTTCCTCTTTCGCTTGCAGGTATTTTACTCCACACTTCATTATACGCTTTTCTGGCTGCTTTTACTGCTTTATCTACATCTTTATCATTAGCCTCCGCAATAGAAGCTAATTTTTCTTCCGTTGCAGGGTTAACTGTATCAAAATATTTTCCTGAACTTGGTTTCACCCATTTTCCTCCAATAAACAACTCATATTGTTTTTTTAAGTTAATGTGGTCGGTGCTTTCTAATGAAGGAGCAAACTCCCAAGTTGAGTTTAAGTTAATTTTAGTCATGGTATATGTTATTGTTTTACCGCAAAGACACTAAGTTTTACGCAAAGGTCGGTAAGGTTTTTTATAATTTATTTACTACTCGTTTTATTCCATGTTTTAATAAATCAACATTAAAGTTTATTAAAAGTCCTAATTTAAACTCACCTAATTTAAGGTACGTTAAGGTTTGAGCAAAATGAACGTCATTTAGTTCTTCAACACTTTTAAGCTCTATTATCAACTTATTTTCAACCAACAAATCTATTCTATAACCGCAATCTAATTTAATATCCTCATAAACCAAAGGCATAACCTTTTCTTTTTCAACGAAAAATCCTTCTTTACTTAGTTTGTAAAACAAACATTCTTTATAAGCATTTTCTAATAGCCCTGGACCTAAATTTCTATGCACGTCAATTGCTATTCCTATAACTATATTTGACAACTCATTTTCAGTCATTATATCATTCTTTGTGTTCTTTGCGTAAAACTTAGCCTCTTTGCGGTTAACCTTCTTAATCCTTAGAAAAATAATCTTTAGATTGATAAATTCCTGTTGTTTGTTTAACAATTTGCATTAATACATCATTAGCCAAGCTGCTTGCTCCAAACCTAAACCATTCGTTAGTTAACCATGCATCACCCAGTGTTTCTTTTACCAACAGTAAATACTGTAATGCCAATTTAGCATTAGAAATACCTCCTGCAGGTTTCATTCCTACTTGTATTCCTGTTTTATAATAGTAATCTTTAATCGCTTCCAACATTACCGAAGTAACCGGCAAAGTAGCGGCAGGACTAATTTTTCCTGTTGAGGTTTTAATAAAATCTGCTCCAGCATAAATAGCTATATCACTAGCTCTTCTTACTTTATCAAATGTTCCCAACTCACCTGTTTCTAAAATTACTTTTAAACGTGCTTTTCCACAAGCCTCTTTAATAGCAGCTATTTCATCAAAAACAAAACTATAATCTCCTTCGTGAAACCTACCTCGGCTGATTACCATATCTACCTCATCAGCACCATTATCAACAGCAAGTTTTGTATCTAATAATTTTATCTCTCTGCTCGATTGTCCTGAAGGGAAAGCTGTAGCCACTGATGCGACTTTTATTTTTGTCCCTTTAAGTGTTTTTTTAGCTACATCAACAAAATTGGGATAAACACATACTGCAGCAACTGTAGGTAATCCGGGTATGGCATCATGTAAATGCATGGCTTTATTACACAATTGAATGACTTTTTTATCAGTATCAGTACCTTCGAGTGTTGTTAAATCTATCATGCTCAATGCTAACTTCAATCCGTGCATTTTAGCATCTTTTTTTAAGCTTCTCGATGTAATTCTGTTTATTCTGTCCAATACTCCCACCTGATCAATAACAGGTGTTGCATTATAATCTAAAATCACTTTTTTATTACTCATAGTTAAAAAATTGAACTCCAAAGATAAGTAAAAGCCCCGAAGTATTTTAATTAGAAATTACTAATTAAAGAATTTAAATTTGTAGGTTGTAATGTTTCTTTAGAATTACATACTATGCTTGTCGTTTTTCTTTCAACTTAAAAAAGCTATTTTTGTACTTCATTGATCATCATTATGAAAAACCAAGAAAACATATTCCCTATTTTCGACCAAATTGTTGGGAGAAAAGAAAAAGAACAGCTTCTCAACCAAACGGCAAAAGTAATTTGGATGACTGGACTTTCTGGTTCAGGAAAAAGTACCATAGCCATTGCTTTAGAAAAAGAATTAGCACAAAAAGGCTTTTTAACACAAGTGCTGGATGGCGATAATATTAGAACAGGTATTAATAATAATTTAGGTTTTTCGGATGCTGATAGAACAGAAAACATAAGAAGAATTGCTGAAGTTTCTAAACTGTTTGTAAATTGTGGGATTATTACCATCAATTGTTTTGTTAGTCCGACCAATGCCATAAGAAATGCTGCAAAAGAAATTATTGGTGCAGCAGATTTTATAGAAGTTTTTATTGATACACCTATAGAAATTTGCGAACAACGTGATGTAAAAGGACTTTATAAAAAAGCTCGAGCAGGAGAAATTAAAGATTTTACTGGCATTAATGCTCCATTTGAAGCTCCCGAAAATGCAACTGTTGTTGTAAAAACTGCCAATAAAACCGTTGAAGAATCTGTTAGCAATATTTTAGACCAAATTTCACCTTTAATTACCAAAAAATAATGAAGTATTTTTTTTCTATATTACTTTTTGTTTTGTTTGTAGAGCTAACTCAGGCTTCCACTATTAAAAAAGATTCTTTGGCAAGCTTAGATACAGAAATAATTACTGCTACTGAGCTAGAAATAGAAGTTCAACAAAATGGAGAAGTAAAATATAAAAGAGGAAAAGCCATTATTTTCACCATTTTTACTGGTATTTTGGGTGGACATCGAATTTATATGGGTACACATCAACGAACGCCTATCATTTATTCCGTTACTTTTGGAGGATTTGGCATTTTACCGCTTATAGATTTAGCCCACCTTATCTTTAAAAAAGATATTTCGGTTTACGAAAACAAAACGCAAATTATTATGTGGCGAGATAATTAGAAATTTAATATCATTTTTATCTTTAAACTCTTCTACACCAACTTATACATTTTTCCGGGATAGGATTTTACAATGCCATTAAATTCTAAATTTAGTAGTAATGCAGCCGTTTTGCTCATAGGAAATTCCGCTTTTAAAGCAATGCTATCTATAGGCATTTTGTCTGTTGCTGAAAGTACGTTTGCTATGGTTTTCTCCTCATCACTTAACTCAACAAAAAGCTTTGTTTGATTGTTATTTTTCTTTTCAGTAGAAGCTTGCCAACCCATAATGTACTCAATATCTTTAGCCGATTGTATTAAAGCCGCTTTATTGGTTTTTATCAGCCAATTGCAGCCCTCAGAATATTCATCATTTAGCCTGCCGGGTAAAGCAAAAACATCTCGATTATATTGATTCGCTAAATCGGCAGTAATCAAAGACCCACCTTTTTTACTAGATTCAATCACTATGGTTAAGTCAGCAATACCAGCAACTATTCTATTTCGTTTCGGAAAATTTTCTCTGTCAGGATTAGTTTCATGTTTAAATTCAGAAATAATTCCACCATTTTCTTGCATTTGTTTAGCAACAATTCCATGTTGATTGGGATAAATTCTATCTAATCCATGAGCTAAAGCGGCAACTGTTTGGAGATTATGTTGTAAAGCGGCTTTGTGTGCACAAATGTCAATCCCGAAAGCTAAACCACTTACAATTAACGGTTGTTGAGGAGCTAAATCAGCAATTAATTTCTCACAAAATTCTTTACCATAATCGGTAGCATTTCTCGTGCCTACAACACTAATTATTTTTTGAGTATTCAAATTCATATTGCCTTTAGTATAAAGCACTATAGGACTATCTTCACAATGGGTAAGTCTTTTTGGGTAAGCTTCATCTAAAAAGAAAATAGGTGTTATCTTATTTTTTTCGATAAACGGTAATTCTTTTTCGGCAATTTTTAATGCTTCTTTTTTATTGCTAAAAATATGCTGAGCATTTATTTTTCCAATTCCCGGAATTTTTTCTAATGCCGCTTTTTTCTCAGAAAACACCTTTTCGGCACTACCACAATAGGCAATAAGTTTTTTGGCAGTTATTGCTCCTATATTAGGAAGACAGGTAATGGCTATGTTATGAAGCAATTGGTTATTCATTATTGATATAATAGGGTTTCAAAAATAATGTTTTTCGCTTATTTAAAACCGTATCAATTAATTAAATTAACTTTGCAGTCCTTATGACAACAAAACAAAACATACGACACCTTTCTAAAGAAGAAATTATTGAATTCTTTACAACCCATGGCGAACAGGCATTCAGAGCTAAACAAGTTTACGAATGGCTGTGGAAAAAACATACCACTTCATTTGATAAAATGAACAACCTTTCTACTACTGTTAGAGCTTTGCTAAAGGAGCATTTTGTGATTAATGCCATTACTACCAGCGAAGAGCAAGTAAGTTCGGACAGAACCATTAAAAATGCGTTTAAATTGCATGATGGAAATATTGTTGAAGGTGTTTTAATTCCTACACCAAAAAGAATGACTGCTTGTATTTCTTCTCAAGTAGGCTGCAGTTTAACATGTGCTTTTTGTGCTACAGGTAAACTAGACAGGCTAAGAAACATTGATGCTGATGAAATTTTTGACCAAGTAGCATTAATTAAAAAACAAGCTGAAGAAAAATACAACACTCCACTTACCAACATTGTTTATATGGGTATGGGAGAGCCTTTGTTGAACTATAGAAATGTATTAGATTCCATAGAAAAAATTACCAGTAACGAAGGGTTGGGAATGTCTCCAAAGCGAATTACTGTTTCTACTGCCGGCATTGCAAAAATGATAAAAAAATTAGGTGATGATGAAGTGAAATTCAATTTGGCGTTATCGTTACATGCTGCCAATGATGAAAAAAGAAGTAAAATAATGCCTATTAATGAGCAGAACTCATTAGCAATTCTAAAAGAAGCATTAATTTATTTTCATGAAAGAACAGGCACAAGAGTGACGTTTGAATACATTATTTTTAAAGATTTTAATGATAGTTTAGAAGATGCTAGAGAATTAGCCGAATTCTGTAAAGTAGTTCCATGTAAAATTAATATTATAGAATACAATCCTATTGATGGTGCTGATTTTCAGAAAGCAGATGCTAAAAAAACAGATGAATTTGCTCGATTTTTAGAAGACAGATACCGCCTAATTGTTAATGTTAGAAGAAGCAGAGGAAAAGATATTGATGCAGCCTGCGGACAATTGGCAAACAAAAACAAAGCAGCATTAAAAAAACAAACCTGACAGATTTTTAAAATCTGTCAGGTTTAAAGATATTTAAATTGGTTTAATTTGCTTCAAGCAGCTCAAACAATTCATCTAATTTTGGAGTAAGAATAACTTCAATTCTTCTGTTTTTCTTTCTTCCATCAGCAGTATTAGAAGTATCTAGAGGCAAGTATTCACTTCTTCCGGCAGCAGTTAACCTTTTAGGATTTACATTGCTGTTAGTAGTAATAATTTTTACTACAGATGTAGCTCTTTTTACACTTAAATCCCAATTATCTTTAATATCTCCAGAGCCTTTTAAAGGAACATTATCTGTATGTCCTTCTACCAAAATATTTATGTCTTGGTTTTGTTCTAGCACTTTAGCTAATTTTTTCAAAGCATCTACACCTCTTTCACCAACAATATAACTACCCGAAGCAAATAATAAACTTTCATCTAAAGAAACATAAACTTTTCCATTTTTTTGTTCAATGGTAAGTCCGTTGTTTTCAAAGCCTAATAACGCTTCTTTTACTTTATTTTTAAGTGCATTTACCATTGAATCTTGTCTGCTAATCATCGCTTCTAATTCATTAACACGTTTTTCACGAGCTTCTAAATCTACCGTAAGTTGTTCTAATTTAGCTTGTTTTACTTGTAAAGTTCCTTCTAATGCTCTTAACGCATCTTCCTGAGCTTGTAATTCTTCTTGTGTTTTTTGCAATTGTTTCATTAGTTGCTCTGTGGCAGATTTATTTCCTGCTAACAGTTCTTTGTTTTTATCTAGTAATAACTGGTAAGTTTCGTTAACATTGTCGTAGTTTTTAGTCATTTGATCTAAGGACTTTTCTAACACTTTAATTTCATGTTCCATCCCCTCTTTTTCCTTACGCATTTTGTCAACAGAAGCTTGTAACTCTTTATTTTTTTCTTCTAAATCCTGATTTTGAGCTTTTAAAGCACTGTTTTCCTCTAAACAAGCGGTTTGTTTAGATTTTAATTCTTCGTATTTTCTTGCAGGAACACAAGAAAAAAGCACTCCTGCACATAAAATGGCTATAATTGATTGGTGTTTTAACATCATGGCAATTGGTTTTATATCAATTACAATGTTAGGGGTATTTTTACCAGAAAAGCACCCTGTTCTTTAGGAGTTATAAACAGTAGCATTTTGAAATCTTTGAAAATTTACGTTACCTTACGTAAAAAATAACGCAATTTTTCAGCATGTTTTTCAGCAGAATTTTCTAATCTGGTTTTTGATTCTCCCGGTATATAAACCTCTCCAAAAGAGACAATTTCAGCTAAATAATCCATTTTACAATAATCTGCCAACCCTTGAAGTGGGTAAAATATTTTTTCTAATTTCTCTGCCGGATAAATGTCTTCCTTACTCCCGATAGTGCAAGAAACTACTATTTTTTTACCTTCTAATTGGTAGCTTCCTTTACCAAAAGCAAAACCATAGGTAAACACTTCATCTATCCATAATTTAAGAACTGGCGGAACATTATACCAATACAGCGGGTATTGAAAAACAATAATGTCAGCTTCTACCAGCTTTTTTTGCTCTTCAGCTACATTGATGTTATAATCAGGGTAAAGCCCTGTTAAATCTCGTACTTCTACATTATTTTCATTAGCTAACTCTTGTGCAATTAGTTTATTTCTAATGGACTTTTGTAAGTGTGGATGAGCTAGTATGAGCAAGGTTTTTTTCATGTGTTTTATATTCTCGCAAAGATGCAGAGATGCAAAGGTATTAATTTCTAATCTAAATTTGATCCATATAGGCACGGAAGACATAGAGGTTTTTTCGTCTATATTATAAATCACACAGCTATAAATACTAATGTTTTAGTATTTTATATTATTTATCTCTTTGCCGCTTTACCTTTTTATTACTTTCCCACAAGCGTGGACGCGATTCCTGTTCGAATGGTTCGTATTAAACTTCCTAATGGAGAAATTTTAATGACTTCACTGTTAGACAATGAAAAGTTTTCTTACAAGGAGTTTATAACTCAAGACCGTTGCACGGTAAATTTTGATAAAAAAGATGATAAAAAAACTCCAGACCCAGTTAACCCAACTCCAACACCAACTCCTAGTAATG
>JAVVER010000023.1:0-32135 GCA_032251145.1 Vicingaceae bacterium
AACTTATTAGCTTTTTCCGTGATTTTACTTAGACAACTTTAAACAACTTCATAATTACTATTTCCAATTATTATTCTTTTAAACCATCTATTTACATAGGTATTAATACCTATATAAAAATAGTATTAATACCTTTTGCGAATAAGTGTAAATAACAATTAATTTTACTCACTAAAATGTGAGTTGTATGGAGAGAATAAAACTAATGATAGTTGATGACCACAAAGTGGTAAGAACAGGGTTGAAAATGTTGTTTAAAAATGATAAGAATGTTAAGGTAGTAGCAGAAGCAAAAGATGGAGAAGATGCGTTAAAAGAAATAAAAAGAACTAAGCCAGATGTGGTAATAACTGATATTTCTATGCCTAATATGAATGGTATTCAGTTTACTGCAAAAGTAAAAGAAACACACCCAGAGGTTAAGGTTTTAGTTTTATCGATGCACGATGATGATGATTATATACTAGATGCATTAGATGCTGGAGCAATGGGGTATTTAACCAAAGATACAAGTGAGGAAGAAATTATTAAAGCAATACATTCAGTAGCAAATGAACAAATGTATTACAGTAGTTCTATTTCAAGTATTTTAGCTAAAAAATTATTGGTTAAATCAAAAGTTCTTGATACAACCGAGAGATTAACAGAAAGAGAGTTAGAAGTTCTAGATTTAATTGTGAATGGCTTTAGTAATAAAGAAATAGCTTCAAAACTTTTTGTGAGTAAAAGAACAATAGATAATCATCGTACTAATATTATGAAGAAAATTGATGCAAAAAACACTGCTGATATTGTTAGGATTGCTTATCAAAACAATTTAGTTAAGTTATAATAAGTTGCTTGCTTAAACATAAATCGTATTGTATTTATCGTATATTATTTTTATCTGATCTTCTAATGCTTGCTCGTCAACTGGTTTTTTTATAATATATAGTGGGTTGGTTTTCTTCGCTTCATCCATAGTTTTTTTATCAGAATTGCCTGTTATATAAACTACCGGAATGTTGGTGTTTGCATTTATGAGTTTTGTTGCTTCAATTCCATTAATATTACCTTCAATGGCAATATCCATAAATACAATGTCTGGTTTTAATTCGTTAATTGTCGATAAAATATTATTGCAATTGCTTAGGGTTCCAACTACATTTCCTCCGCAATTGTTTATTATTTGAGTAAAAAATATCTTAATTATAAAATCATCTTCAACTATTAATATTTTCTTCATAATTTTTTAAGGTGCTTAAGTTTTCTTTAAATGTAATAATATAGTTCGTACCAGTTAATTTATTATCCTTTTCTATAGAGCCTTTTAATTGGATGGTAAGATTATGTATTAATATTAATCCCAAGGAATTTGAAGCTCTGAATAATGATTCATCATCAAATCCATTACCATCATCTCCAATACGCATCAAATAGTTATCTTTACTTAGGTGTTCAATAGTAATATAAATTTTCCCTTTACTTTTATTAATTCCATACTTTATTGAATTGGTTAATATCTCGTTTATTAATAAACCTAAAGGGATAACAGTATCAATATTTAGATATAAATCTGATGTTATATCTATAGATAGTAAAACATTATTTTTCGAGCCACACATAGAATGCACTAGATTTCTAGACAATCTATTAACATAAGCCTTAATATTTATTTTAGACAAGTCTTCAGTTTGGTAAAGCATTTCGTGAACCATTGCCATAGAGTTAATTCTATATTGGGCATAACGAAAAACTCTTTTAATATCATTATCTTTAATAAAACTAGATTGGAGAGCTAATAAACTTGTAATCACTTGTAAATTGTTTTTTACTCTATGGTGAATTTCTTTTAGTAAAGTGTCTTGAATTTCTAGTAATCTTTTTTGTTCATAGTTTAGTTCGTTTAGTTGGTCTTTTACTTTTGCAATTTGTTCTTTTTGCTTTCTGATTGTTTTTATTTTCATCCTTAAAAAATGTATTAAGGTTAGAAAAACAATAAACGAGATAATCAATATGACTAAAGTAATTAATAGGTCATCTTTTGATTTTTGAATTAATTGGTTTTTGGTTTCCGTTTTTAATTTATAAACATCATTTTCATATTTAAGTTTAGTATTTTCAGTTTGTTTTTCTAATTCAAGCTTATGAGAGATGGTGTTTACACTATCATTTAAGTTTACATAAAAAGATAGCATATTTAAGCTTTGAGAATATTTTTTTTCATATTCATAAATTTTACTGAGCAATTTAGCATTACTCAGCATTAATGGAATATGTTTTATTTCTTTTGATTTTTCTAAAGATTGAATCAAATAGCTTGAAGATAGTTTTAGATCTGAATTATTGTAATGTAATTTACCTAATTTATTTAAGCATATAGCAATACCTTTTTTATCGTTAATTCCTTCTCTTATTTCTAAACTTTTTTGATAGTAAAATTCAGCACTATCAATTATAGATTGATTCTCTAGTATTAGACCAATGCTTTCATAGCATTGAGCAATGCCAAATTTATTGCCTGTTTGCTCTCTTATTTTACAACTTTCATTTAATAATGTTCGTGCTTTTTTAAAGTTTTCTAATTGCAAATAAATATAGCTAATATTGTTTAGTGTAGCAGCGGCAGAATTTAAATCTTCAAGTTCATAACTTATCTCTAAGCTTCTTTTGTAATAGGACTGAGCTTTATCATATTCTTTTTCGTTTTTGTATAAATATCCAATATTATTTAAGCTATTAGCAATTCCATATTTATCATCAATTTGTTCTCTTAATTTAAGGCTTTTTAGGTAATACTCTGCTTCTAATTCTTTAAAACCTCTATCGCCATAAATATATCCAATATTATTTAGCGATTGCGACATGCCCTTGAGATTGTTTATTTGGGTATGAATTTTTAAACTTTTATTAAATGAATTAAGTGCTGCGTCCACACTACCATTAATATTATGAAGATAGCCTAAATTATTATAAGCTATCCCTAAAATTTTTAAAACCCCATACTTTTCAACTTTTGTAAGGGGATTATTAGCTAATATATACTCACAAGTGTCTATTAACCAGTCGTTATATGGTTTCCATGTTTTTGGGTTGTTTAAATGGTCGGTTATTAAAGAGATGGATTTTAATTTAATTAATAAGGACGATGATGGATTATAATAATGAGGTAGTATTTTATTTAGCTTAAGACTATCTTCTTTTGATGAAAACTCAATTTTTTTAGGAAAAATTATAGGAGATGTATTAGTACAGAACGAACTTGATATTGAAACAAGTAAAATCAAAGAAAATGATATAAGATATCTATTAAACACAAGAAATATGAGTTGGTTTTTTAAAAAGCTAAAATACCGTACTAAATTAAACAAGATACTATAAATAGAGTAATTTTGAATAAACATCTTATTTTAGTAAGATTTGTAGGTTTATTATAAATCGCTCCATAATCAATTTTATACTAAATAGTTTGTATCATTATTTGTATCTATCAAAAGCAATCAGTAGGTTTAAATACCTATTGTATTTTAGGTGTTTAATCTTATTCGTATTTAGTATTAAACTACATATATTTAACATTTTTGAATCATGAACCATAAATTTTTAAAATATAAAAATATAGCAAGGCTATTTGTTTTGTTCCTGTTAGTACTTATATTCTTAATAGATATAAATGTGTCGTTAGGGGTTGCTGTAGGTGTTTTATATGTTTTCCCACTTTATATATTGTTTAGTTATAAAGAAAGTAATCTGTTAATTACAATATCCATTATCTCAGTTTTATTAATATCAATAGGTTTTGTTTTATCTCCACCAAAAGAAGATGAGTTTTTTAGTATTATTATAGCTAATAGAATAATTTCAATTTTTATTGTACTGATAAGTACAGTTATATTAAATCGGAATATAACATTAGACTTAAAAAGTAAACAAAATGATTTGAGATTTAAATTATTATATAGAAAATCAATAGTGGCAATGGCTACTACTGATTTAAAAACAGGGAACATCATAAATATTAATCAAACAGCTATTAAGTTATTTGGTTATAAAAATAAACGAGAAGCGATATTAACTTTTAAATCAGAAAATCATTATGAAAATGAAGAAGACAGAAATAAAGTGCTTTCAATTTTAGATGAAAAAAAAGAGGTGAAAGATTTTTTGGTTAAATTAAGAAGATTGGATGGGACTACTATTTGGGTTGAAATTTCTGCTAAAGTTTTTGAAGAGGAAGCCGTTATTGAAGGCGTGTTTTACGATGTAACTGAAAAAGTTAAAGCTAAACATTTGTTAGAGAAAACCTTAAAAGAAAAAGATGTTTTATTAAATGAAATACATCACAGGGTAAAAAATAATCTTCAAATTATATGGGGAATGTTAGATTTACAACAAAGTAAATCTACTAATGCTGTTGTAAAATCTAGTTTAGAGGATAGTAAAATAAGAATAAGAACTATTGGCTTATTGCATGAAAACCTATACAATGCCTCTGATTACGTAAATATTAATTTTAGCAAATACATAGAAAATTTAATAGTATATTTAAATTCAATATATTACAGGAAAGATAAACGTATATCGGTAATTAATAAAGTAGAAAATATTAATTGTGATTTTGAAATATCAATACCTCTTTCTTTAATCGTAAGTGAAATACTTTCAAATGCTTATAAGCATGCATTTGTAGATAAAGAAACAGGAATAATAAACATTAACGGAGATAAAATTAATGACACCTCTTATGTGATAACTATTGCCGATAATGGTATTGGATATGATGTTAATCAAATCTTTACTAATTCAATTGGTATGAGGCTAATAAAGAGTTTAGCAGATCAGATAGATGCTGAATTGGAAATTTTTTCTGAAATTAATAAAGGAACCACATATAAATTAACAATAAATGAATAAAAAGAAAATATTTATTGTCGAAGATCAGGTCATAACATCTATGACGCTTTCTGATAATTTAGAGGCTTTAGGATACGAAGTTATTGGAGTTAAAAAATCTGCAGAAGAAGCAATAGAATTTTTAGAAAAAAATACACCTGATTTAATTTTAATGGATATTTACCTTAAAGGTGAAATGACAGGGTTAGAGGCAACTGAAATTATTTACTCAAAATTTCAGTTGCCAGTTATTTTTATAACGGCAAGCACTAATGACAAGGTTTTTGAAAAAGCAAAAGTAGAAGGTGTTTTTGGGTTTATCATAAAACCTTTTGATATTAAAGAGATTAGAATAAGTATAGAAATAGCTCTTTTTAAACATGATATTGAACAAAAGGTTAAAAAGGATAAATATTTTTTAAATGAAGCTCAAAGAATAGCAAATGTTGGTCATTGGGATTTGAATATAAGAACGGGAGAATTAAAATGGTCTGATGAAACTTACCGAATTTTTGAAGTAGCTCAAGAAGAATTTCCTGCAACTTATGATGCATTTCTTGCAATTGTTCATCCTGACGATAAAGAATTTGTTAAAAGCTCTTATAATGAGTCTGTTATTAATAAAACCAATTACATCATAGAACATCGATTACTTTTTCCAGACGGAAGAATTAAATATGTTAAAGAAAGTTGTGAGACTTTTTACGATATTGAAGATAATCCAACCTATTCGTTAGGTACAGTTCAAGATATAACTTCAAATAAAATTGCTGAACTAGCTCTAAAACAAAGTGAGCAAAACTTTAAAGAATTGTATTTTAATTCAATAGATGAGGTGTATTTAGCAGATTATAATACTTTAAAAATTATAAGTGCCAACTCAACTGCATTAAAAGAATTGGGATATACAGAAAAAGAGTTGCGAAGTAAAACAGTTTTTGATTTAACCAATCAGCCTAATAATATTTCTAAGGCTAAAGAAAAACTTATTCAGTTAGGGTTTAATCAAACATTAAGTTATATAACCAATCATGTAAGGAAGGATAAAACAGTATACCCTATTGAATTAAAAATAAAAAAAATAAAATATTCGGGAAAAGATGTTTTGCTTGGTTTGGCTCAAAATATTACCGAAAAAGTAAAAATTGAAAAACAAAAAGAAGATGATAGGCAAGTTAGAAGCGTTCTAAACCAAATGCTTTCACTTACTTTAGAAGACAAATCACTAAAGTGTTTTATAGATGAAGCATTAGCATTAGTACTTACACTCCCTTATTTTAAAAACTTATCAAAAGCAGCCATTTTCACCAAAAAAGATGAAAACACCTTGGAGTTAATTTCTCATATAAATTTTGAACAGGAGTTGATTAATAGATGTAGTTTGGTGAAGAAAGGTTTTTGTATGTGTGGATTAACCTTTGAAAAAAAAGAAATTCAATATGCTTGTTGTAACGAAAACCAATACAAAGTGGATGTGATTGCCAATCAGGATATTGGAAATTATAATATACCAATATTAAACAAAGGTAATGTGATGGGGGTGTTGAGTATTTATTTAGAAAAGCATCATAAAAAAGACGATAATGAATTAGATGTATTAAAAACAATAGCTAATACACTTGGAATAATCTTGATGCGAAAAACCAATCAGGAAGCATTATTGCGTAGTGAAAATAGATTTAGAGAATTAGCGGAAACCATAAAAGAGATATTTTGGTTGGTTGATTGTAAAACTCAAAAACTTATATATGTTAGTCCAGCTTATGAAGATATTTATGAACAATCAATTGATTCACTTTATAAAGATGGAGCTGTTTGGGAACAGATGATACATCCTGATGACAAAGAAAATGTTTTAAATGCTTACGGCTTTGTAAAAGAATCTGGTGTTGATATAGAATTTAGGTTATTAATGCCCGATGGAAGAATTAAATGGTTACATGACACTACCTTCCCTATTACTGAAAATGGAGAAGTTGTTAGAATGGCAGGTCGTTCTGTAGATATTACACAACGGAAATTAGCTGAAAATGAATTGGTTGTTAGTGAAGAAAAATTTAGAACGTATGTAGAAAACTCTGCAGATGTGATTTCTATTTTAGATGAAAATAAAAAAATTGTATTTAACAGTTCTAATAATAAATTGATTTTTGGATATGATTCCAACCAAAATATGGGCAAATCAATTGAAGAATTTTTACATCCTGAAGAAGTAATCCATTACAATGATTTATTTAATAAAATAATAAAGAATCAGAATGTAGGCAAGAGTTTTGAGTATAGGTTTAAACATAAATCAGGAGAATGGATATGGGTAGAATCAACCGTTAAATATATAAATGAAGAAAATAATGCTTCCTATTTTATAGTAAACTCTAGGGATGTATCAGAACGTAAAAAAATTGAAAACAACCTGAAAGAGAGTGAGTTTAGGTATCGTTCTTTGTTCGAAAATAGTTTGTCTGGTATTTATAGAATTAGTTTAGATTGTAAAATAATAGAATCTAATGATGCCTTTGCAAATATTATAGGCTATAAAACAGGAAAAGAAATTAAAGGTAAAAATGTATATGAATTATTTGATAGAGAAGAAGACTTTATAGAAAAATTAAATCAGAACAATGGCAAACTTATATCACACGAAAATTTTATCCTTTTAAAAAGAAACAATAAAAGAGTAAGGTTGTTAGAAAATATTGTTGAAGTTAAATCTAAAGATGGTAAGCCAAGGTATTTTGAAGGATCGGTAATAGATACTACTTTTTTGTTGGAGATGGAAAAAGAAAAACGAGCATTTGAAATAATTCCTGCCGAACAACCTAACCCAGTAATAAGGGTTGATTATTCTTTAAAAGTATTGTATAATAATGATGCTGGTGAAGAAATAGTAAATGAAATAGCTTATGATAGTGTTATTAGAAACAAAAAAGTAGTTGATTTTATTGATGATGTTTTAATAAATAAAGTAAAAAAGAAAGAAATAGAAATAAAAATTAAAGATAAATATTATCTGCTTTTTCTTTCTAATATTTCTCAGTTTGAATACATTAATATTTATGCTGCTAATATTACGGAGTTAAAAAACACACAAGCAGATTATTTACAATTAAGTTTAGATTTAGAGCAGCTTGTAGAACAAAGAACTAACGAACTAAATATTACTGTTGATAGGTTAAATAAAGAAATTAAAGAGAAACTAACCATTGAAGAACAAATAAAGAAATCATTAAAAGAAAAAGAAGTTTTATTAAACGAAATAACCCATCGTGTAAAAAATAACTTACAAGTGGTTTCTAGTTTGTTAAGTTTACAAAAAGACACTATAGAGAATAAAGACTCAATACAGTTGCTTACAGAAACGGGCAACAGAATTAAATCCATGGCTTTAATTCACGAAACATTGTATAAAACAAACAATTTTAGTCAGATAAATTTTAAAAATTATATAGACTCCTTGGTGTATTATATCTCAAACTCTTACGATACGAGTTATATTAAGATACAATGTGATATTGAAGAGGTAGAATTAACCATAGACACTGCAACAAGTTGTGGAATGATAGTGATGGAGCTAATTACCAATTCATTAAAATATGCATTTAAAGAAAAACAAAAAGGAATAATAGAGTTAAAACTAACAAAAACTAACGTGCCTCATACGTATTTATTAGTAATTGCAGATGATGGAGAAGGATTTCCTGAAGATGTAGATTTTTCTTCAACAAAAACGTTAGGTATGCAGTTGGTATTGGGATTGTCGGCACAATTACAAGGCACTATAAATAAAAAATCAACAAAAGGTACTTGTTTTGAAATAACATTTAAAGATACAAAGAGACATAAGTATGAAGAAAACTAAAATTTTTATTACAGAAGATGAATTTATAGTATCTCAAAATCTTAAAAATAAACTTATAACACTTGGTTATGATGTAACAGGAACTGCTTCATCAGGAGAGGAAGCTTTAGAAAAAATAAAAGATAATCAACCTGATTTAATACTAATGGATATTATGCTTTCCGGTAAAATGGATGGTATAGATACTGCAAAAGTGATTAAGCAAAATTTTAATATCCCTTTGATTTTTTTAACTGCTTATTCCTCTAAAGAAATTTACCAACGTGCCGAAATAACAGAACCTTATGCATATATACTAAAGCCTTTTGAAGAAAGAGAACTAGAAATAAATATTTCCATTGCTTTGTACAAGCATGATACAGAAAAAAAATTAAAAGAAAAACAACATAAACTAGAGCAGTTAAACAACAATTTAGATAAATTAGTTCAAGAAAGAACACTAGAATTAATTAGAAAAAATAACGATTTAAAACAAGAAATTGAAAACAGAATTGTAGCCCAAAATAAAGAAAGAAGATTAGCAAGTGTTATTGAACAAGCTGAAGACCATATTTTAATAACGAACATAAATGGTAAAATTGAATATGTAAATCCTAAAATGTTAAATTTTTTAGGGTACAAGGAAAGTGAGATTATAGGCAAAACACCTCACCTTTTCAAATCAGGTAAATACAAAGAAGAATTTTACCAAGAAATGTGGGACATAATTTTGTCGGGGAGTATCTATAAAGGCGAAATTTTCAATAAAAAGAAAAATGGTGAACTATATGTTGCACAGTTAATTATAGTTCCATTGATGGATAGTGATAAACAAATAACCCATTTTGCAGCTATCGCTAGAGATATTACCGACAAACGAAATTTTGAAAAAAGGATGGTTGATATTCAAGAAAATGAAAAAGAAAGAATATCAAAAGAATTACATGATGGTATAGGACAAATGGTAACTGCAATTAAGTATTCATTAACAGCTGTTTTTAAAGAATCTTCTAATGTAAAGGAACTGTCATCAAAACATAAAAAAATATTAACTCAGATAGATGATTTAATTAAAGAGTTGCGACTAACTTCATATAATCTGTTACCAAGTTTATTAAGAGATTATGGGTTAGAGTCTGCTATAGGAAAAATTATAAAATCTATAAACGAGCGAAAAGATTTAAATATATCTTTTTTTGTAAATCTTAATAATAAGAGGTTCAATGAAAAAATTGAATTGGGTTTATTTAGGATTGTGCAAGAAGCAATAAACAATATAGTTAAACATGCTAATGCCAAAAAGGTAGAGATTTCCTTAGAACAAAAAAATAACCATTTAAAACTTATTATAAAGGATAATGGTATTGGTTTTAAAATAGATAAGATTATAAAAGGGCAAGGGTTAAGCAATATGAAACAACGTGCTTATTTGTTAGATGGTATCTGTACCATTAATTCTAATAAGAATGGAACTGTTGTAATAGTGGAAATACCTTTGGTTTAAAACTCCTTCCTGTTGTATTCATATATTAAAATTCTGCAAACACCTATTTTCCTCACATTTTTTTAATATTTCTAATTAGAACAATAGGTTTTTCAACCTATTATAAAAGCAATTAAACACCTATAAAAAATAGGTGTTTATTCTAATTTTTGCATGATTTAAATCATGTACATACCCTTCTGTTGCTAATTAATATTGTACATATAGTTTTGAATATGAAAACTTAAGTAATGTAAAAAAATATTGGATGATAATTTCAATTATTAATCAAAAAGGAGGGACAGGAAAAACAACAACCAGCATTAATTTAGGAAAAGCGTTAGTTCTAAATAATAAAAAAGTGCTTTTGGTTGACTTAGATCCGCAAGGGAATTTATCATACTCACTAAATATTGATGAACATTCTAAAGGAGTATTTGAGGTAATGATTGATGATGTTGAAATATCTAAAGCTGTAATAGAAAGAGAGAAAATACATGTGTTACCATCTAATTTGCTTCTTGCAGATTTAGAGTTAACACTACAGCCAGTAGAAAATAGATCTTTTGTTTTAATGAATAAGTTAAGCCACATAAAACACCTATACGATTACATTTTGATAGATTGTCCCCCATCTCTTTCATTATTAACTGTAAATGCTTTAACAGCTTCGGATAGAGTTATAACTCCAGTTTTGCTAGATGTGTTGAGTTTACAAGGACTTAAACAAATTTTACGAACAATTAATAAAATTAAAAATGCTTTTAACAGCAAGTTAGAATTAATGGGTGTGTTACCTGTTAATGTAGATGATAGGAAAAGATTATCTAGAGAAATAATGGAGTTTTTAAGTAATCATTTTCAGGTATATATTTTTAATAATTACATAAGAACAAATGTAAGTGCTTCAGAAGCTCCTTCTTTTGGAATAAGTGTAATTGAATATGCTCCAAAATCAAACAGTGCTAAAGATTATTGCAACCTAGCTAACGAAATATTAACTATAAACAAAAGATAAATATGGCTCTTGGTAAAAATATGAAGATAGATAAACTTATACCTGACTCTGAAACCATTGAAAGTACAGTTACAGAAAATGTGGTAGATAAAAGTGTAAGTTTAAATGAGACGGAAGAAACATTTAAGGTTAATCTAACCCCTTCTAAAAGAAAAAAGGTTAGAAAAGTAAAGGTAGAAATTGAAGGCGACTTGTCTATTGTTAACATTTACAAAGTTAAGAAAGAGATTGTTTCGGTATTCGAAAATTTTGATATAGTGGATATTAACTTGGATAAGATTATAAATATGGATATGAGTTGTGTACAGTTATTACTTGCTGTAAAAATGTATTATTCATCATTAGATAAAGAAATTACCTTAAAAATTAACTTGCCCGAAGAACTAAAGAATGTAATTACTAATTCAGGGTTTAAATCTTTAATTAATAATTGATTTATTAATGAATACAGAAAAAATAATATTGATAGTAGATGATTCTGAAAGCATAAGGGAGTTAATTTCATTTTCATTAGAAAGCTATGGATATACTGTTATTAAAGGAAATAACGGTGTAGATGGATTAGATAAAATAAAAAAACATACACAAATCGATTTAATAATAACAGATTTAAATATGCCATTAATGGATGGATTAACCTTTCTTCAAGAAGTGCGAAAAGTTAATAGACATCAATACACTCCGATACTTATTCTTACAACAGAATCAAGTTTAGAATTAAGAAATAAAGCTAAACAATATGGAGCTACAGGTTGGATCATAAAACCCTTTGATAGAGATAAACTTATTAATGTAATTCAAAAAGTAATTCGATAATGAAAGACATGAATAATGTATATATAGAAGAAGCAAAAGAGTTATTAAAAAGACTAGAAGATGCACTGCTACAGCTTGAAAATAACCCTCAAGATATTGAAGGGGTGGAAGAAGTTTTTAGAGTAATGCATACCTTAAAAGGAAATAGCAGTATGTTCGGTTTAAATGAGATTGCCGCATTTGTTCATAACCTTGAAACTATATACGACAATGTAAGAGAAGGCAAGCAAAAAGTAACTAAAAAATTACTTGACATTACTTTAAAATCGTTAGACCATCTAAATGAAATTGTTAACGATTTAAACTTTGAAAATGAAGATAATAAAAAGTATAACCAAGAACTTACCACAGAAATATTAGACTTTATAAATGAAGTTGAAATAAGTAATGATAAACCCAATGAAAATATTGAAGAAGCAATTGATTCAGAACAAATTAATTTTTATCACATTTTTTTTAAGCCATCAAGTGAAGTATTAAAAAATGGAACAAACCCTTTTTTCCTTATTGATGAGGTTTGTAGTTTAGGTAAGGGGTTTGTTTTACCAAACTTTAATCCAGATTCAATAAATAAATTTGAAGATTTTGACCCTGGCACATCATATATTTCATGGGATATATTTTTAGAAACAAATGCCGACATCAATAAAATAAAAGATGTATTTGTGTTTGTGGAGGATGAAAGTGAAATAGAAATAGAAAATTATGGCAACAAACAAATTATTCAATCAGAACTGTTTTCAATCGAGATTGCTTCACAAAATATTTCTTCCAAAAGAATAGATAAAGAGCAAATTAAAGAACTTGTTTCAAAATCGTCAGAAGTATTAACTCAAAACTTACCCTTTACAAAAGAAAACACTACAAAAGACAACCAAAGCAATAATTTACCTAGCTCCACTCAAAAAGAAAAAAGCATTTCTAGTATTAGGGTTACTTCTGATAAGCTAGATGAGCTAATGAATCTTGTTAGTGAATTGGTTACTTCTCAAGCAGGATTGAGTTTGTATTTTAAAGAAAATCAGGATGAACGACTAGAAGTAATAACCGAAAATATAGAAAAACTAACTCGCCAACTAAGAGATACCGCTTTTAGTATGACTTTAGTGCCATTAAATAGTATTTTTTATAGATTTCAAAGATTAGTACGGGATTTATCATCTCAACTTAATAAAGATGTTGAATTTGTAACAAATGGAGGAGATACAGATTTAGATAAAACTATTATAGAAGCACTAACAGACCCTCTTCTACATTTATTAAGAAACTGTATAGACCATGGAATTGAATCTAGTGAAGACAGGAAGAAAGCAGGAAAAAAAGAAAAAGGAAAGATATCTTTAAATGCTTATTATTCAGGTGCAAACGTACATATTTTAATTAAAGATAATGGTAAAGGAATTGACCTAGAGCAAATAAAATTTAAAGCTCTTGAAAAAGGGATAATTCATGAAAATCATGATTTAAGCGATAAAGAAATCTTAGACCTTATTTTTACCCCTGGATTTTCTACTGCAAAAAAAATTACAGATGTTTCGGGTAGAGGTGTAGGAATGGATGTAGTAAAAAGAAACATTATGGATTTAAGAGGGGATATTAATTTATATTCCGAATTAGGTCAGGGAACAACCGTAGAAATTATTTTACCACTTACACTTTCTATTATTGATGGGCTATTAGTGAGGCTAGATGAAACTCATTATGTTATTCCATTATCTGCAGTAGAGAAATGTCACGAAATTGAATATGGTATTTTACAACGAAACTTTAATAAACTAATAAAATTAGATGAAAGTCAAATTCCATTTTTAAATCTTAGGAAAGAGTTCAAAGCATCAAGAAATAATGATCCAAAATATTCACAAGTTATTGTAATACATAATGAAGGTGCTAAAATAGGTATTTGTGTAGATGAAATTATTGGAGAATATCAAGCTGTATTAAAGCCAATTGGGAAGTACTATAGTAGTCAGGAATTTATTTCTGGAGCAACAATTTTGGGAGATGGAACAATTGCCTTGGTATTAGATACTTATAAAATTATCGAGAAAAAAGTTAATCAAAAAAATTTAGTAGCATGAGTGAAATAGAAGTTGAAAAAGTTAATAAAGTGTATTCCTTTCTCTCTTTTAAATTGGGAGAAGAATACTTTGTAGTTGACGTTAGTAAAGTTATTGAAATTTTAGAAGTACCAAAAATAACTAAAGTTCCCAAAGCTCCGGAATATATGGCTGGAGTTATTAACCTAAGAGGGAAGGTTTTGCCTCTAATTGACACCAAGTTAAAATTTGGAATGCCACCAATTAATTTTTCTGTTGATACCTGTATAGTAGTTATAGAGATTGAGTTAGAAGGAGAAATAATGCACGTTGGAGTTCTTGTAGATGCTGTATTAGAAGTAATTGAAGTTGATGAAAGTATAATTAAACCATCTCCAAGTATTGATGCAAAATACCCGTTAAATTTTATTAAAGGAATGATTGAAAGAGGAAATGACAAGAATTTTATAATGATTCTTGATATTAATGAAGTGTTTTCCTTACAAGAAAAAGAAGCTATTAAAAATAATAATATAAACTAAATATCATAAATCATGAAATTAATCAACAATCTTAAATTTTCCAGAAAGCTAATATTAATGCTGTTGTTTCCTGTATTAGGACTCTTATATTTTTCTATAACTAATGTTTTTGATAGAAGGGCACAAGCAACAGAAATGAAAAACCTAAACGAGCTTGCTGAGCTATGTAGGTACACAGGAATATTGGTACACGAGTTACAAGTTGAAAGAGGTTATACAGCTGGCTTTTTAGCTAGTAATGGGGTAAATTTTGCGTCTGAATTAGATAATCAAAAACAAATTACAGATGGCAAGTCAGACGATATAAGAAAATTTATTGCAGAAATAAACAAACAAACTTATGGAAGAGAGTTTGAACAAATTTTAACTAATGCGTTAAGTGATTTAGATAATATAGATACAAGAAGAAGTTCTGTTACATCACAAAACATTGATATAGCAAGTGCTACAGGGTATTATACAAATATGAACGCAAAGTTTTTGAATATAATGGAGTTTGTTTCTTCACTCAGTACAAATGCTGATTTAGCAATAAATTTAGTAGCATATACCAATTTTCAAAAGGCAAAAGAATTAGCCGGATTAGAAAGAGCATTGTTAAATGCTGTATTTACAAAAAATAAGTTCGATGTAGGTGAATATGATAAGTTTAGTGCTTTAGTTACTTCGCAAGATGTTCTTAATAATGTATTTTTAAATAACGCTCCTGAAAATCAAAAAAACTTTTTTATAGAAAAAAATAAAAATGAAGGGGTTCAAGAAGTACAACAATTAAGAAAAATTGCAATAGACAGTGCTGCAGTTGGAAACTTTAATGTTGACCCAAAAAAATGGTTTGAAGCAAAGACAACAAAAATTGGCTACTTAAAAGAAATTGCTTTATTTTTAATTGATGATATAACCGGACTTACAACTAACTTGCAAAATGAAGCTAATTCTGTTTTAATTTTTTATTTAGTAACCACAATTATTATTATTATAGTTTCAATTTTCTTAGCCATTATAATTGCACGAAGTATTTTACGCCAATTAGGTGGAGAACCTCAAGAAGTATTTGAAATAGCTACATTAATCTCAGAAGGAGATTTAACATACAAATTTGATAATTCAAAAGAGGCAATCGGACTGTATGGTGCAATGAAAAGTATGAGCCAGAAACTAAATGAGGTAATTACAGCTGTTAAAACAGCTTCAGACCAAATTGCAAATGCAGGTGTTGAGTTAAATAGTTCATCTCAGCAAATGTCAGAAGGAGCCACTGAACAAGCTAGTTCAGCAGAGGAAGTTTCTTCATCAATGGAAGAAATGGCAGCCAACATTCAACAAAATACAGATAATGCAAAAGAAACAGAAAAAATTGCAGTAGCTTCAGCTGATAGCATTAAACTTAGTAGCGAATCTGTTGGTAAAACAGTTGTTTCCATGAGAACCATTGCTGATAAAATTTCAATAATAGGCGAAATATCAAGACAAACTAATTTATTAGCACTGAATGCTGCAGTTGAGGCAGCAAGAGCCGGAGAGCATGGGAAAGGATTTGCTGTGGTTGCCGCAGAAATTAGAAGACTTGCAGAAAGAAGTCAAGCTGCTGCTACAGAAATTGATGAAGTATCAAAATCAAGTGTTGAAATAGCTCAAAAATCTGGCGAAATGCTTGAAAAAGTAGCTCCAGAAATCCAAAAAACTGCCGATTTGGTTAGAGAGATAACTTCAGCAAGTATTGAACAAACAAGTGGGGCAAATCAAATTAATGCAGCCATACAACAATTAAATGAAGTAGTGCAACAAAATGCGGCAGGAGCAGAAGAAACAGCATCAAATTCCGAAGAATTAAGTGCTCAAGCAGAAGTTTTAATTGAAACTATTGCTTTTTTCAAAATTGAAGAAGCAAATATGTATAAAAGCTCAAAAAATAAAACAATATCAAAAAAAACTAATTCTCCCCAAAAAGAGAACTCTACTAAAGAAAAATCCAAACAACAAACAACAAAAAAAGTACTTACAGGTGTAGATATTGATTTGGGAACAAGTTCTAATGGAGATGATGAATATGAAAAATTTTAAGTATCACTTCTAATTAATGCATATGAATTATACTATGAATAAGTTTAGATTGAACGATGAAGAGTTTGTAAAGCTTAGTTCTTTTATTTATTCAAACTTTGGTATTAAACTACCTATAACAAAGAAAGTATTATTAGAAGGAAGACTACAAAAAAGAATTAAAGCAAATCAGTTTAATTCTTTTAAAGAGTATATAGACTTTGTTTTTAGTGAAGAAGGAGAAAGTGAGATTATCAGTATGATAGATCAAGTTTCCACTAATAAAACCGATTTTTTTAGAGAGGCAAAACATTTTGATTTTTTTAGAGAAGTAGTTTTAGAAAATCACTTAAAATTTAATGATAGAAACCCAATTAAAGTATGGAGTTCTGCTGCTTCAAGTGGAGAAGAAATTTATACCATAGCAATTTCAATTGAAGAGTTTAACAGACAAAATAATTCAAAAATTGATTATACAGTTTTGGGTACAGACATATCATTAGAAATATTGCAAAAAGCTCAAAATGCAGTTTATACTGAAGATAGAGTCTTAAACATACCGATAGAAATTAAAAGAAGATATTTTTTAAGAAGCAAAGATAAAATTAAGAGAACAGTAAAAATAATACCAGAAATACGAAAAAAAGTGAGGTTTCAAAGATTAAACTTAATGGATGATAACTATGCTGTTGATTCTGACTTTGATGTTGTTTTTTGTAGAAATGTATTAATATATTTTGATAAAGAAACGCAAGAAAAAGTTGTGAAAAAGCAATGCTCTAAACTTCGTGTTGGAGGTTATTTCTTTCTTGGACATTCTGAATCAATATTAGGATTTGATGTGCCTTTAAAACAAATTAAACCAACTGTTTATATGAAAATTTAACTATGGATTCTACAATAAAGTTAACTGATAAGGAATTAATAAATGAGTTGTTGATACGATTTGACCAAAACAATAAAATGGTTGAAGAACTTACATTGCTCAACGAAAAATTATTAGAATCAGAAAAAATGAAATCTAATTTTTTGTCAAATATAAAAAACGAAATTAACAACCCATTATCAGTTATATTAGGAAGTGTTCTAAACCTGATGGATAATGATGTAAATAATGATTCGTTGTCTCATAATTTAAGAATTATTTATAATGAAGCTTTTGATTTAAATTTTCAGTTAAAAAATATTTTTTATGCAGCCGAAATTGAATCAGGTCAATTCTTACCCCAAATTTCTAATGTTGATGTAGCTCAGTTAGTAAAAAAAGTGGTAGATAACTTCACTTTTTTAGCAGTTAAAAATAACATTGAATTTAAATTAGAATGTCCAAGTTCATTAATGTTTAAAACAGATGCACAAAAATTTAGCTTAATAGTAGCTAACTTATTATCAAATGCTATAAAGTTTAACAATAACTCCGGAATTGTAAAAGTTGATTTATCAATAAAAGATGATAGAGAGTTAAATCTTACAATAAAAGATGATGGGGTTGGAATAAGCGAGGAAAAAAAGAAATATATTTTTGATAGGTTTAAACAAGCAGAACATGGTATGTCCAAACAATTTTCAGGACATGGATTAGGACTTTCGGTAGTTAGTTCAATATTAGAAGTTATAAAAGGTAAAATAATTTTAGAATCACAAGAAAATACAGGAACTAAAGTTTGCATTCAAATTTCGGAAGGAGATTTAAATACAGATGAATATTCAGACTCAGAAAATTCATTTATGTTTTTTGAAGAGGACTCAAACGAAATAAAATTTTGAAGGAAATAATAGAAAATAAAACTCATTATTTATATCCTTCAAACTTAATTGTAAAAAAAAATGAAGGAAAAGTTCTTACGGTATTAGGTTCTTGTGTTTCTGTATGTTTAATAGATTTAGTAAATAAAATTGGAGGTATTAATCATTATATGCTTCCTTATTGGAATGGTGTAGGTTTGGCTTCTCCAAAATACGGAAACATTGCAATAGAAAAGCTACTAGAGGAAATGATAAAAATGGGAGCCAAAAAAGAAAATATTAAAGCAAAAGTTTTTGGTGGTGCAAATCAAACAAATTCAACATTAAATATAGGGTTAAGAAATTGCGAAGTTGCATTTGAATTATTAAATAAATATAACATAAAAATTGTGTCAAAAAGTATTGGAGGTGAGGTTGGTAGGAAAATAGTTTTTGATATAATAACAGGTGAAGTAAGAATGAAATATGTCGGGAATACAAAATAATAAAATTAAAGTTTTAATTATTGATGACTCTGCTTTAGTAAGGCAAGTATTAAAATCTATTTTATCTTCAGATGATGAAATAGAAGTTATTGGCGTAGCATCAAATCCATTTGATGCAGTACAGAAAATAAAAAAAGAGAGACCCGATGTAATTACTTTAGATATTGAGATGCCCAAAATGGATGGGATAACATTTTTGAAAAAATTAATGTCTCAACATCCCATACCGGTTGTGGTTATTTCTACTTTAACAGAAAAAGGTACTGAAACAGCATTAAAAGCATTAGAATATGGAGCAATAGAAGTTATTGCAAAACCTAAACTAGATACCGAGAGAAGCTTAAAAGAAAATGGAATACGTCTTTGTGACACAATTAAAGCGGCAGCTAAAGCAAGATTAAAAAGATTAACTGTCCCTCCTAGTTTAAAAATAACTCCTAAACTATCAGCAGATGAAGTAATTATTAAAAAGTCAACTGAAAGCATGATTAAAACAACCGATAAGGTAATTGTTTTAGGAGCATCTACAGGTGGAACAGAAGCTATTAAAGTGTTTCTTCAAAAAATGCCAATTGATTGTCCAGGTATTGTAATAGTTCAGCACATGCCAGAAATTTTCACACAACAGTTTGCAAAACGATTAAATAATGAGTGCTTAATTACAGTAAATGAAGCGAAGAATGGCGATCGAATTTTAAAAGGACACGCATTAATTGCTCCAGGGAGTTTTCATATGCTTTTAAAAAGAAGCGGAGCCCAATACTATGTAGAAATAAAAGATGGACCACTTGTAAGCAGACATAAACCTTCTGTTGACGTATTATTTAGATCAGCAGCCAGATATGCCGGGAAAAATGCAATAGGTGTAATATTAACGGGCATGGGAGATGATGGTGCTAAAGGCATGCTTGAGATGAAAGAAGCAGGAGCTAAAAACATAGCACAAGATGAAGCAACGTGCGTGGTTTTTGGAATGCCAAAAGAAGCTATAAAAATAGGAGCCGTAGATTATATTTTACCACTAAAAGAAATATCAAATAAAATTTTACAACTATAAAACATCAAATAACATGAAGAAAGTATTAATAGTAGATGACTCATTATACATGAGAACAATGATTGAAAGTGCTCTTTCATCCGCAAACTATGAAATTGTAGGACATGCTGCTACAGGAGAAGAAGCTATTGAAAAAGCTCTTGAACTTGAACCTGATATTATAACATTAGATAATGTTTTGCCAGATATGATAGGTATTGATGTTCTAAAAATTTTAATTGGTGAAGAAGAAATAAAATCCAAAATAATTATGATTAGTGCTGTAGGGCAAGATAATATTATAGACGAAGGTTTGTCTAATGGAGCATTAGATTACCTAGTTAAACCATTTACTCCAGAAATTTTAATTGACAAAATAAATAGTTTGTAGTAATAACTCTCTTTATTTAGGTATAAAGTCCTAGTTGAAACAAATAAAGCACTTATTTGAAATAGGAATTATATACGATTGATACACACTAGGTAAGAATCTAATTTTACAAGTGTTTTTTCATCATTAAAAATATAATGATAATATCAATTGTAAATAATAAAGGAGGTACAGGTAAAACTACAACAACAGTTAATATTGGTAAAGCATTGTCTTTATTAAATAAGAAAGTGTTGCTTATAGATTTAGACCCTCAGGCAAACCTTAGTTATTCTTTTGGTATTTCTACAGAAGGATGTATTTTGGGAGAAGTGTTGTTAGAAGCTAATGTATCACAACAAGATATTTATACTATAGGAGAGGTAGATATAGTTCCTTCAACAAATGAATTGATAGATTATGAATATGAGTTCATAAAAAGAGGGTATCCGTTTACTTTATTTAAAGAAACTGTTGCAACAATAAAAGATAAATATGATTTTATTTTAGTGGATTGCCCTCCTTCAGTATCTTTTTTAACAGTAAATGCTCTAATAGGGTCTGATGCCGTTTTAATTCCAATGCAAATGGATGTGTTAAGCCTACAGGGCTTAAACCAGATACTAAATTCCATAGAAAAAATAAAGCTTCAATATAATCCTAACTTATATGTATTAGGGGTATTGGCAGTTTTGGTAGATGAAAGAAGACAGTTAACAAATGAAATACTTCAAATAGTTAATAATGAATATGGTATAAATGTATTCAATAATTATATCAGACAAAATGTAAAAGCAGCAGAAGCTCCTTCATTTGGATTAAGTGTAATTGAATATGCTCCTCATTCAAATAGTGCACAAGACTACTTGAATGTAACTAATGAAATGATGAAAATAATTGAAAATTAAATAAATATAAACCTAACTAAAAAACAAATAATATTATGGCACTCGGTAAAAACTTTGAAAACAAAACAAATTTTGACAATACTGATGGAAATAGCGAAAACAATACATCAGCTAAATCTTCAAGTGTTTTAGAACAAAATCCTGAAGAAATAATAAACAAATTACAAAAAGAAATAGAGCATTTAAATAAAGAACGCAAAATTGACTTAGTAAAAAACAATGTGATTGATAAAGCATGTATTGTTTCTATGACTGATAGAAAAGGCTACATCACTTATGTTAATGATTTGTTTTGTGAAGTAGCAGGATATACGAGAGAAGAATGTATTGGACAGAATCAAAATATGGTTCGTCACCCAAATATGCCAAAAGCGGCATTTAAAGACATGTGGTCAACAATAGGTAGAGGTAATGTATGGAGAGGAGATGTAGAAAATCGTTGTAAAGATGGTTCTTCTTATTTTGTAGATGCTCTTATTAGTCCAATAATTGGTGATGACGGGAAGCCTGAAGGCTATATTGGTATAAGGTATGAAAAAACAGGACAAGTGTTGGCTTTAAGAGAAGCTAATGCTATTCAGTCTGCAGTAGATACCGCATGGGCTTCTATACAATTTGAACCAGACGGAACTATTTTAAGTGCTAATCAAAATTTTGCTAATGCACTTGGTTATGCTTCTGCAGATGAATTTGTAGGAAAACACCACAAAGTATTTTGTGATAAAGAATATGCAAGTTCTCAAGAATATAAGCAGTTTTGGGAAAATCTGGCAAAGGGAGTTACTCAAACAGATGATTTCAAGAGAATAAAAAAGAATGGAGATGAAATATGGATACATGCATCATACACGCCAATTATTAACGAACAAGGAGAGGTTACTAAAGTAATAAAAATTGCTAACGATATTACCGCTCAAAAATCAAATGAAATAGCGTTCGTAAAAATTTCAGAATATATAAATGAATTGGCCAAAGGAGATTTAACAGCTGAAATTAAAGTTGAAGGCATTAACTATGATCAAAGTGTTCAAAATGTTATTAATGACTTAGTAAACTTAAGAACCAGTTTAAGTGAAGTTCTTGGAAATTTAGCGGATATATCAAACATTGTTGCTTCATCATCTGAAGAATTACTTACTAAAGCTGATGAAATGCAAAAAACAACTCAAGAGGTTGCATCTGCAATTCAACAAATGGCAGAAGGTGCTCAACAACAAGCTACTCAAACGGATGAAACTTCTAAACTCATGGAAAGTGTGTTGAAATCTGCTAATGATATGGGAGAAAAGTCTGATGGTATTAATAAAGCTGCAGAGAACGGACAAAAAAGTTCTAACGAAGGATTGGTAACGGTAAGAAAAGTTGTTGAAAATATGGGGAAAATTCAAGAGTCCGCTACTGTTACATCAAAATCTATTAGCGTATTAGCAGAAAGATCTGAAGAAATTGGAAGGACATTAAATGTAATTACAGACATTGCTGCACAAACTAACTTGTTAGCCTTAAATGCAGCCATTGAAGCAGCAAGAGCTGGAGATGCAGGAAGAGGGTTTGCCGTAGTAGCTGAGGAAATTAGAAAGCTTGCCGAAGATTCAAGAAAATCAGCAGTGGATATTGAAAGAGTTATTTCTGAAGTTCAAAAAGATATAAATCAAGCAGGAAAATCTATTGACAGTATGGATAGCAGCGTGAAAAGTGGAAGCCAAGCTTCTAAAGATGCAGAGATAGTATTTGAAAGCATTGAAAAATCTACATCAGAAACGTTAATCCTATCAAAAGAGATTCAGTCATCTACTGGAGGTCAGAAAGCATTCATTAATGATGCAGTTAAAAATATCGAAAAAATAGTAGTTGTAGCCGAAGAATCTGCAGCCGGATCTGAGCAAATAGCGACATCTTCTAAAGATTTAAGTCAAGGAATGGATGAGGTTAATGCAACAAGCCGTGAGTTGGCAAACATAGCTCTTCAACTTCAAGAAGGAGTTTCTAAATTCAAATTAAAATCATAAGCTAAATTTTAAAAATAAAGTTATGACACAAAACGAAACACAGGAAGAGCTTACACTTGAAGATGTGAAAAAACAAGCAGCTCTTGAGGTTAAAGAACAAGATACAGGGAGGTTGGTTCAGCTTATTATTTTTAAGTTGGCAAATGAAGAGTATGCTTTACATATAGATCAAATTAAAGAAGTTGTATTAACTCCAAGTATAGCTAAGATTCCTCAAACACCTCCTTACATCAAAGGTGTTGCAAACATCAGAGGAAATATCATTGCTATTGTAGATTTAGAATACAAGTTTGGGCTGGTAAATACCAATTCAGAGGTAAATTCTCAATACACATTGGTTGTTGAAAGCGAGCATTTTAAGATAGGAATATTAGTTAAAGAAGTTCCTAATACACTAACTGTTAAAGAAAGTGATATAGACAATACTTCAACAGTACTTCAATATTCAAATTTAGATTCAAATTGTATTAAAGGTATTGTAAAGTCGGCTGAAAGAATGATTATCATGGTTGATATGATAAAAATGATGGAATCTGAAGAATTAAAAAAAGTTGTTACACTAAGTTAAAATAAATTATAGAAATGAGTAAAACAGTTTTAGTAGTTGATGACTCAATGTATATGAGAACATTAATAAAAGATGCTTTGTCTGGCGGAGATTATGAAATTATTGGCGAAGCAGCCAATGGTGAATCAGCTATAGATCAGGCAATGGATTTAAACCCTGATTTAATTACACTAGACAACATTTTACCCGATATGATAGGTACTGATATATTGAGAGTACTAAAAGGAGAGGAGAATTTAAAGTCAAAAGTAATTATGATTAGTGCTGTTGGGCAAGAATCAGTAATACAAGAAGGAATGGATATAGGTGCTGAGGATTATATTGTAAAACCATTTACATCAGACCAATTATTAAAAGCAGTTAATAAAGTTTTTGAAGCTTAAAATTAACTGTTAGATGAGTGGGAAAATAAAGGTTTTAGTTGCGGATGACTCCGGTTTGATGAGGCTTATTATTTCTGATATTATCAATTCAGAAAATGATATGGAAGTAATAGATACTGCTGAAGATGGAAAGCAGGCTGTTGAAAAAGCTGTAAGATTAAATCCTGATGTGGTTTTGCTAGATATGACTATGGGACAGTATGATGGGATTTATGCGGTTAAGAATATATTAAAAAGAGTTCAAATTCCTATAGTTATTTTAAGTGCAATGGGAAATTCAAATATTGAACCCATTTTAGATGCACTTAAACTAGGAGCTTTTGATTATTTAAATAAACCAGAGGCTAACAAAGCAAAGGTACGGGATATAGCAAATGAAATTGTTGCAAAAGTTAGATTGGCAGCATATTCAAACAAAAAGTACATTGAGGTTAATAAGTCGGAAATTAAGCAAAATCAAAACAATCACTCTTTTAATGATTGTTTAAACTATGATGTTGTTGTGATAGGATCTTCTACTGGAGGTCCCACAGCTATTGAAAGAGTGATTACAAAGTTGCCAGCAAACCTTCCTGTACCAGTTTTAATTGCTCAACACATGCCCGAGAATTTTGTGCCAAGTTTTGTTAATAGACTCAATACCACCACACCTTTAGAGGTGGTTCTAGGCAGGGCAGGAGATGAGTTGAAAAAAGGATTTATTTATGTTGCACCGGGAAATAGAAACATGATAATTGAAATAAATGAACATAATAAACCAGTAATTGGATTTACTCCTACAAGGTATAAAGAGTTTAATAACCCATCAGTTAATGCATTAATGTTATCTGTGGCAAGTATTTGTGGAAAAAGAACAATAGGTGTGATACTAACAGGAATGGGAAAAGATGGAGCAAACGGAATGGAGGAAATAAAAAAACAAGGAGGTTATACAATAGCACAAGATAAAGAAACTTCTGCGGTATATGGTATGCCTAAAGAAGTAGCTGATAGAAATTGTGTTAATAGTGTAGTTTCAATTTATGAAATGGGCGGATTTATAGTTAGTTGTCTATCATAAAAAAATAAATTATGGAATCGAAAGACGAAGAATATAGAGAAATGTTTTTAGCAGAAGCTCTCGAAAATTATGAAGAGCTAAATAATCTCTTTACCATCTTAGAGAAAAATACTGCTGATAAAAAAGCAGTAGATGCTATCTTTAGAATTACTCATACCCTAAAAGGTAATGCTATGGGAATGGGATTTGAAGAAATTGCAGACCTAGGCCATGTAATGGAAGATATTTTTAGTGAAGTAAAAGAAGGAAACATAGTTCTTGATGCAGATTTGTTTAATTCATTATTTAAAGCAAATGATAAGTTAGGAGAATTAATTCAAGCAATTAATAGTGGAGAAAAAGTTAGGTATAAAGGCATTAGAACAAAGCTCTCAGTTTTTTTAAATAAAGCTAAAAGCGAAGGTTTAAAAGAAGATCAAGTATCTAATAAGGAAACTCAAGAAGTTGTTTTAAAAACAGAAACAGAATCAGAAACAGAACAAAATATACAGATTGAAAATAGTGAAGAAGAAACTACTATAACTGAAGAAGATACTCAGGAAATTGATGAGGTAGAACTTGAAGATTCAGAAGCATTAGATGTTGATGATGAGTTAGATGAAAATACACCTAAAATTTCTTTCTCAGATTTAGTGCAAGTGCCAGTAAGGAAGTTAGATGATTTAATGAATCTTGTTGGAGAACTAATTATTGAAAGAGATAGTTTGGTTGCAAAAAGTGTGGAAAGAGGAAGTGGAAGTAGCAATTTTGCCAGACTACAAAGAATTACATCAGATTTGCAATATGGCGTAATGGATATTCGATTAATTCAGATTGGATTTTTGTTTAAAAAATTCAATAGAATTATTAGAGATGTTGCAGTTATAGAAAACAAAAATGTTGATTTAAAACTTGAGGGTACTGAGATAGAAATAGATAGAAATATTCTTAAGATAATGTCTGATTCGTTAGTACACTTAGTTAGAAATTCGGTAAGTCATGGTATAGAGAGTGAGGAAGAAAGAGTAAGAAAAGGTAAGTCTAAAGCTGGAAAAGTAACGCTAAGAGCGGTAAATGAAAAAGACACCATCATTATTGAAGTTAATGATGATGGAAATGGTATAGATCACCAAAAAATAGCTAAAAAGGCTATAGAAAAAGGCATTATCACAGAGAAATATGCCAAAATAGCTTCAAAAGAGGATCTTATTATGCTCATTTTTGAACCAGGATTTTCTAATGCCGAAAAAATTACAGAAGTATCTGGAAGAGGTGTTGGTATGGATGTGGTAAAGAAAGCAACAGAGTCTATTGGAGGGAAAATTGAAGTTGATTCTGAGGTTGGTAAAGGCTCTACAATTCGCTTGCTTCTTCCTTCATCAATGGCAGTAAAAGGAGCTTTGTTGTTTGAACTTAAAAAACAAACCTATGCTGTTGCCTTATCTTACACAGAAGCTGTAATATCTCTAACTAAAAGCGACATTCATAAAATTAGTAATGGCTTAATGGCTAGTTACCTTGGTAAAACCATTTCGGTAATCTTTTTAAATGATTTGTATGAAATTAACGGATTGTCAGAATTGGTTAATGAAGGTTCGCTACATAAAACTTATGATCAACTAGAAGATAATCATAAACTAGATGTTTTGGTTGCATCTTATGATAATAAGTATGTTGGTTTTGTGGTAGATAAATTATTACAACAAAAAGAGATTGTAGAAAAAACACTAGAAAGCCCAATTGATAGATTAGAAATAATAAGTGGGGCAACGATACTCGGTAACGGAGAAGTATGTTTAGTACTTGATATTGCTAACATTATAAAAACAATTTACAAAGAAAAAAGCTTAGTGTAACAAGTTCTTTACTAATTAAAAAAATTAATAAATCTAAATATGAACTTAGAAGATTTAGAATTAGATATTGCTAAAGAAGTACTAAATGTAGGTTTAGGAAAAGCAGCTGATTCAATTGCATTTTTTACCAACGATAAAGTGGTAATAAGAAGCCTTGATTTACAAATTAAAGCTCCTCATAAAGTAATATATGATATTTCTAATAAAAGAGAAGATGAAAATCTTTATGTGCTTTCTACAGAGCTTTTAGGAGAAATGAAAGGTGTGTGTTATTTAATTTTTTCGGAAGAAGAGGTAAATAAACTATGGCAAGTTTGTTTGCCAGAATCAATAAGAAATAACCCTGAAGCATTTAAAGAAATGGGAGAGGCTGTATTGTTAGAAATGGACAATATTATTGTAGCATCTGTTGTAACTCAGTTTTCAAACTTTTTTAAATATAAAATGTATGGAGATGTTCCAAATCTTTCAAAAACTATTTCAAAGGGACTAGAGCAAATTATTTCATCAGCAAACAGATGTAGTAATTACTGTTTGTTTTTTAAATCAGAGTTTATAACCAGTAATCTTCAAATTAACCCAGAATTTGTATGGTTAATAGATGAAAAGTACTTTGAAGGAGTTAAAGTTTTGGCTCAAGATGATAATGCAATTTCTCAATTATTAAATAAGAATGCCTAATTCTAAAATTGAAATATCAGACGAAGAACTTAATTCATTAACCAATGCAATTAAAAATAGATATGATTTAGATTTTACAAATTATGAATCTAAATCATTAAAAAGAGGGTTTGCAAGGTTAATAATGAAAAAACAACTAGGTAATGTACTTGGTTTGTGGGCTAAAATATTAAGAGATAGAGAGTTTTTTTTAGGATGTATAGATGACTTGACGGTAAACCTAACAGAGCTTTTTCGAAACCCAGAAATATGGACTAAACTAAAAGAAGATATTTTATTAGAGTATGAAAACAAATTAAATATAAACATGTGGCATGCAGGCTGTTCTTCTGGAGAAGAAGTTTACACAACAGCTATAATTCTTAAAGAATTAGATATGCTAAAAAAAACAAAAACATTAGCTACAGATTTAAGCTCTTCAATATTAGCGGAAGCAATAGGTGGAAAATACCCAAAAGTATTAATAAACAAGTATGCTGCTTCATTTTCTAAATACTTAAGTACCGGAAAAATTGAAGACTGTTTTGTAATTGATGATCACTCAATGGTTATTAAAGACGATTTGAGAAAACACATTGATTTTAAACAACACAATTTAGCACAAGACAGCATGGATAAGAAGTTTGATGTTATTTTTTGTAGAAATGTGATGATTTATTTTGATGATAAACTGAAAGAAAAAGTGTTGAATTTATTTTATAACTGCCTTAATGATGACGGCTATTTTATTATAGGGTACTATGATATGCTCCCAGAAAGCAGTAAAAAATTCTTTAAAGTTTACGATTCAAAAACAAGAATTTATAAAAAAGTATTAAATAATGGATAAAATATTAGTAATAGAAGATGAACATGTAATTGCAATGCATTTAAGAAACCTACTTACAAGTTTAGGTTATAATGTAGTAAATATATGTTCAGAAGGGTATGAAGCTATATCTGAATACGAAAGATTACAACCTGATTTACTTTTTGTAGATATTAGGTTAAAAGGTGATTTAAGTGGTGTTCAGGTAGTTGAAAAAATTAAAGAAAATAACAATGTTGGAGTTATCTATTTAACCTCTTGCGATGACGAGCCTACTTACAATCATGTAAAGTCAACCAGTCCGATAGCATTTTTAAAAAAACCTTTTGATGAATTACAGCTAAAAGCTAACATCGAAATTATTCTAAAAAGATATAAAGAAACAGCAATAAAATTAGAGGAGCTTCAAAAAAAGAATTCACTTCAAGAGCAAAACATTCAGGAGTTATCAGAAACAAACGCTCATTTAATTACCGCAACTTGGCGAGAAAGAGAATTGAAACAAGAGTTGCAAAAAACAAAAGCCTTAGTTGAAGAGCAGAATACCAAAATAATGGATAGTATAAATTATGCTAAAAGAATTCAACAAGCTATTATCCCCAATAAAAATGTTTTAGACAGACTTTTAGGAGATTACTTCATGTTTTATAAAGCTAAAGATGTGGTAAGTGGAGATTTTCCATGGACTTATGAAAAAGGCGATTATGTTTATGTAGGAGCTGTAGATTGTACAGGGCATGGAGTGCCTGGAGCAATGATGTCGCTAATAGGTGATTTATTATTAAATGATGTGGTAAACAACGAAGGTAGAGAAAAAACTCCTGGAGAGGTCTTAAACGAACTGCATAAAGCGGTTGTAAAAACACTAAAACAAGATGAATCAGGAAATAAAGCTGCAGATGGAATGGATGTGGCACTTTGTAGAATTAATAGAACAAAAAATGAAGTGCTATATGCTGGTGCTCATCGCCCTTTATATCATTTAAGAAATGGCGAGATTTCTCAATACAAAGGCTGCAAATTTCCAATTGGAGGAATGCAGTATAATGGTGAAAATCAATTTAAAGACCATAAGGTGGAAATAGAAAAAGAAGATGCTATTTTCTTTTTTTCAGATGGACTTCCTGACCAGTTTGGTGGACCAGAAAAACTAAAGTATGGGCCTAAAAAGATAAGAGATATAATTGTAAGTAATCATACTAAATCTATGGGTGAGATAAAAAACATATTTGAAAAAAGCTTTTATGAATGGATGGGGGATAACAAGCAAATAGATGATGTTTTAATGATAGGGATAAAATTTTAAAGTAGAAGTAAATGGAAGTGATTGACATAGATATTGAGGTAAGTAGCTTTTATGATAAAGAAAATAATTGTTGGGTAATAAAATCTAATGAATACAATATTGTAGGTTATGGAGCTAATATCACTCAAGCTAAAAAAATGTTTAAGAATGAAGTGAATGAAATATTAAAACCGAATCAATCGAATAATGCTCAAACAATTAATGAATTGCAAAATAACTTTAGAGAACTCAGAGGGCAACTTATTTCTTATGGATTAAACAAAAATAGTTTACTGATTAGCTCAATCGACACAATTATAATTAACAATAAAATAGAAATTAATTAACTACCTATTAAATAATTAAAATAAAAGAAGATGGAAGAAACAATAATAAAAGTCGGAACCAACTACATGGACTTCGTGAGCAAGTTTCATCAAACAATTCGTAATCAAAACATAATGTTGGTATATGAAGGTGAAATTACTCAAACCATTACCAAAGCTTTCTCATCAATGACAGAGCAAAATTTTGATGATCAGGTTGATAGTTCTACTACTCAAAAAAGAGTGTACCATGTTATGGTAGAATGTTTACAAAATGTAGCCAAACATGCAGATGAAGAAACTACAGGAGAACCGGAAATACCTGGCAGAGGAATTTTTATGATAAGCGATACAGAAAACCAATATACGGTTACTACAGGAAACATAGTGTCGAACGACAAAATTGACACTATAAAAGGGATGTTAGATAAATTCAACTCTTTAAATCCAGACGAAATAAAAGATGAGTATAAAAGAATGATTAAAGAAAGTAGGCTTTCTGAAAAAGCAGGAGCAGGTTTAGGCTTTATTGATATTGTGAAAAAAACTGGAAATAAAATAGAATATCACTTCGATAAAATAAACGAAAAAACATCATTCTTTATTCAGAAATCAGTAATAAACAGAGGTTAATAACATAAAATAAATAGTATGGAAATAGTAAATATTGAAGCAACAGATGAAACACCAAAGGTAATTCTTAATCACGAAACACATGTGTTTGAATTTAGCGGAAAATCATTACCAGAAGATGTAACTCAGTTTTATAATCCCTTAATGGATTGGTTAAAAGAATACCAAGAAAACCCAGGAGATAAAACAAAAGCAATTTTTAAAATGGATTATTTTAATACAGCATCATCTAAGTTAATTCTAGATATTTTAATGTTGTTAGAAGAAATTCATGAGGAAACTGATGGCGTTGAAATAGAATGGCATTTTAGAGAAGATGATGAAGATATGGAAGAAGCAGGAGAAGAATATTCTGACATAGTTGACATTCCATTTAAATCAATTTCATATTAAAAAAATAAATGCTTAAAAAAATTAATATAAAACAGAAAGAACTAACTCCTTTAGTATGTGTAGATAAAAAAAATACCAAGCTAGTTTTTAAAGGAGTTTGTGTGCCAGAGAATACTTATGAGTTTTTTAATCCCATATTTAAATGGATAGATGAGTACAGTCTAAAACCTATTAAAGAATTTAAATTTCAATTTGAGTTAGATTATTTTAATACCTCCTCATCTAGAATGATTTTAGAGTTAATGAAAAGAATTCAAAAAATTCCAAACCAATATATTGAGTGGTTATTATTTGAAGATGATGAGGATATTAATGAAGTGGTTAATGATTATAATGAATTACTGGGAGGCGGAATAATTATTAAAATTAAACAAAGAGATTTTGCAGTATCGTAACAAAAATTAATGAGTGAAGAAATACTAATAGCGTTAATGAGGCTTTTTGCCATCATCTCTAAACAAGATGAAGAATTGAGCAACGACAAAATTGAATTTGTTCGCTCTTTCTTAAAACATCAGTTGAGTGAGGAAAAAGTAGAAGAATATTTTTTACTTTTTGAAGAACACCTTAATGATAATAAATCTGCTAAAGATGATGAGGATAAAAAAAGAACTTCTGTAACCGATTCGGTTAGGATTCTTGGTATCTGTAAACGTATTGGTAAATCTTTAACACAACAACAAAAAATAATTGTAATAGTTCGTTTGTTTGAGCTAATAAATACAGATAGAAAATTCTCTAAAGAACAAATAGAAATTATTGATACTGCTTCAAAGGTGTTTAAGATTAATGAAGTTGAATATAAATCAATAGAAAATTTTGTAGTAAATAATGACTGTTATCAAAACGACCATGAAAATCTTTTAGCAATTTGCAACGAAGATGTAACACAAACCCATCCAAACATATTAAAATACAAAAATTTATTAGGGGTTGTTTTTGTATTAAGAATTGAAAG
>JAVVER010000024.1:0-30763 GCA_032251145.1 Vicingaceae bacterium
CCGTGGCTGGTGCACAGTCAGCTGAACTAACCGGCCCATTGCCTCCTCCTTTATTTCCACCTGATGTAGGTACATTCCGGGCGGATAATGAAATTATTCCAAAACCTAGTATCATTAAAAACAATAGAATTATGTATTTAAAGATTTCTAACCTTTTAGAAGTTTTTAATAACTCAGAAATATTTTTCTTTGGAGTATTTCTGATAGTGATTGAGATATTTGATGCAGTTTTCATAACTAAAGTTTTTTATTTCGCAATGTAATATTACGTGCAACACTCTAATTTTACTACAAGAAATATAGGTTGTGTCGGTTTTAATATATAAACGGTAGGGTTTAGTTTATAAACGGTAATTTTGGTTGACAAATTACGGTTGACGAATTGAAATTTTACAACCATATAAAACAGGTGCTATGAAGTTTGAGTAATTTCGTGCCGAATCTTTTAGGCTATTAAATATGAAAAGTAACTATTGTGTGAGTTTAACAAATTATCAACGCTTTGAAACCAAAGAAGTAATGATTGGAAATATTGGAATTGGGGGGAATAATCCAATACGAATTCAATCAATGACCACGACTGACACTATGAACACTGAAGCTACTGTTGCTCAAGCTATAAGAATGATAGATGCAGGATGCGAAATTGTTAGAATTACTGCCCCAAGTAAAAAAGAAGCTGAAAACCTTGCCAATATCAAAGCGGAGCTTAGAAAGAGAGGTTACAATACGCCTTTGGTTGCCGATATTCATTTTACTCCTAATGCTGCTGAAATTGCTGCAAAAATTGTAGAAAAAGTTAGGATAAATCCTGGAAATTACGCTGATAAAAAGAAGTTTGAAATAATAGATTATAACGATGTTTCTTACAATGAAGAATTAGAACGTATCAGAAAAAGTTTTGAACCCCTAGTAAAAATATGCAAAGAGTATGGTACTGCTATGAGAATTGGCACTAACCACGGCTCTTTGTCCGACAGAATATTAAGCAGGTATGGCGATACTCCGCTTGGAATGGTAGAATCTGCAATGGAGTTTTTACGAATTTGCCGAGATTTAGATTACCATAATATTGTACTATCTATGAAAGCCAGCAATACGTTGGTGGTAGTTCAAGCTTACAGATTATTGGTTAATAAAATGATGGATGAAGGAATGAATTATCCTTTGCATTTGGGTGTTACCGAAGCCGGTGATGGAGAAGATGGTAGAATTAAATCTGCGGTAGGTATAGGAACACTGTTGGAAGATGGTTTGGGCGATACCATTCGAGTTTCACTTACCGAAAAACCTGAATTTGAAATTCCTGTTGCCAAAACACTGGTAGAAAGATATAGCAATAGAACTATTGAAATGCCTATAACTCCAATAAAAAAATATGCTATTAATCCTTTTGAATACAACAAAAGAAAAACCAATGAAGTATTAAATATTGGTAGCTCTAACGTACCTAGAATAATGGCAGATTTTAGCCTAAAAGATAATATAAAACCAGCTTCACTTTTTGCTTTGGGATACAATTACTCTGTTCCTTTAGATAAATGGAATATTGGCGAAATGGCTTGCGATTATGTTTTTCTTGGCAACAAAATAATTGATTTTGAAGTGCCTGGAACACTAGGTTTGGTTTATCTTCATAAAACTTGGTTAACTCAAAAAAATAAGTTCAACGCATTTCCTTTTATAGATTCAAAAGAATACCTCAACAACGTTGAAACACATGCAAAACTGAACTTTATTTATGTAACCCTTGACCAACTTAGTAGTGCTTTCATTGATAAAATAAATAATGATAAAACTGCTGTATTAGTTATAGACACTTACCATTCTCATGGTATGGCTGAACAACGAAAATTATTTAATGAGTTAATCTTAAACAATTGTGATGTTCCTGTAATTATCGGGCGAGCTTATGGAGACTTATCCGAAGAACAAATTCAACTTTATGCCGCTACCGACATGGGAGCTTTGTTGGTAGATGGTTTAGGCGGTGGAATTTTCATAGCAGCAGAGAACTGTGGTAGCGACAGTATGTTAAATCAACTTGCATTTGGTATTTTACAAGCAACACGAACAAGAATTTCTAAAACAGAATATATTTCTTGCCCTAGTTGCGGCAGAACACTTTTCGATTTGCAAGAAACAACAGCAAAAATCAGAAAAGTAACTTCTCACCTTAAAGGTGTAAAAATTGGAATTATGGGTTGTATTGTTAATGGTCCTGGCGAAATGGCAGATGCAGATTATGGTTACGTGGGTACGGGAGTAGGAAAAATCACACTATACAAAGAAAAAAATGTAGTGAAAAGAAATGTTCCTGAAATCGAAGCTGTTGAAGAACTTATTGAACTTATTAAATCCCATGGAGACTGGGTAGAGCCTAGTTAATTTATTATGACAAATAACATCTTTTAATCTTTTTGTATTTACTTATTTTGCGAAAAAGAAAAGAAAATGACCATTACAAAAGCACTAGTAAAAAGTGAACTTAAAAATTATATACTTATTACACTAGGTAGTGTATTTCTTGCATTTGGCATGGTAGGATTTTTAGTTCCTAACAAAATTGCAACTGGTGGCATTGCCGGACTTTCCATTATTCTTCATCATTTGTTTGAATTACCTACAGGAGTAATTTTATTGTTAGTTAATGTACCTTTATTATTATTAAGCCTTAACTATTTAGGAAAACGCTTTGCTGTAAGAACTATAATTACAATAATAATAGCTGCAATATGTATAGATGTTTTAGCCGAAGTTTTTCATTTAAAAGCATTTAGTAATAATACGTTATTATCATCTTTATATGGTGGTGTTGCAATAGGTATAGGTTTAGGATTAATTTTTAAAGGAGAATCTTCTGCCGGAGCAGGAACTATAATAGCTAAAATTTTAAATGAAAAATTCAACATTAAAACGGGAGATGCTATTCTTATACTTGATGCAATGGTTGTTTTAGCTGCAGGTGTAGTGTTTAAAGATATTGAATTGGCATTATGGAGCTTAATCAGCATCTATGTAAGTGCAAAACTTATTAATCTTTTGTTAACGGGTAGTAAACATCAAAAAATTGTGCATATTGCAACAGCTTATCCAGATAAATTACAAGAAGTAATTACTAAAGAATTAGGCATTACAGGAACCTTGTTAAAAGGTAATGATTTATATAACGAAAGGCATAAAAACATTATTTTTATTGTAATTGATAACAATAAAATAAACACTTTGAAAAATTATGTAAAAACAACCACACCAGACGCTTTAATGATTGTTATGGAAGCCACAGAAATGCTTGGGTCGAGTAGATACATTAATGGAGAACCTGAAAAAATAAAATTGTTTTTTTAATTGTTTAAATAAGCTGTAATTCCCTGGTAAACTGTGTTTAACTCAGTATCGGAAATGCAATAAGGTGGAATAATAGTAAGTACATTTCCAAGAGGTCTTAAAATAATTCCTTTTTTCAATAAAAATTGATACGCTTCTTTACCTTTAGTGTTAAAATAATTACTTGCACCATCGGTTGCTAATTCAATAGCAGCAATTGATCCAAAACAACGTGCATTTCTAATTTTTTTATGCTGTTGTATGCTTTCAATAAAGTTTTTTTGCATTTGGCAAATATGTTCAATTTTATCGAATGTATTTTCAGTTTCAAACAAATCTAACGAAGCATTGGCTGCAGCACAAGCTAGCGGATTTCCTGTGTAAGAATGTCCGTGTAAAAAGGTATGTTTGGCATTATCTGAATAAAAAGCTTGGTAAATAGTATCTGAAACAGCTGTAATTCCTAAAGGCATAAAGCCTCCTGTAATTCCTTTCGATAAACAAAAAACATCAGGCTTATACTTAAAATAATCGGAGGCAAACCATTTTCCTGTTCTTCCAAAACCTGTAAAAACTTCATCAGCAATAGTAATAACGTCATACTTTTTACATAAGCCTATCATTTCTGATAAAATTTCTGGTGAATGCATTAACATTCCTGCTGCTCCTTGAACAATCGGCTCAAAAATAAACGCAGCTATTTCATTGGTTTTTAAATGATTTTCAAACTCATTTAAAACTGCTAATTTGTTTTTTTCTGTAGGAGGTGTCACAAAATCAACATGAAACAAAAGTGTTTCAAAAGGTTCATTAAAACCACCTCTAGCTGTTAAACTCATGCTTCCAAATGTATCACCATGGTAATCGTTCTCTAAGGCAATAAAGCGAGTACGTTTTTCTCCATTGTTATGCCAAAACTGAACAGCCATTTTTAGTGCAACTTCGTTAGCGGTAGAGCCATTGTCGGAAAAAAATAGTTTCTCAATATTTGCAGGAAGTATTTTAATCAATCTTTCTGATAGTCTTACAGCCTGAGGGTGGGTAAATCCACCAAAAGCAACGTGCTCTAACTCCAACGCTTGTTCGTAAATTTTTTTAGCAATATATGGGTGAGCATGACCATGAACATTTACCCACCAACTAGAAAATCCATCAATGTACTGCTTTCCTTGTTCATCAAAAACCAAAGCTCCCTTACTCTTAATAATAGGAATTATATCAGCACCTTTTTGTTGGTCGAACGGATGCCAAATATATTGCTTGTCTTTTTGTTTTAGGCCCATAGTAACAAAGGTAAATAATCAATAATTATTAAAGTAGGAACAAAGCTAAGCCACATAGGTGCATAGTTGTAAAGCTTCATTCCTAAACTAACAAAAAATAGTTTCGTATAGCTTGTTTCCATAAAATGGAAACACTTTGTGGTGCTATTTTTACTTTAACTTATAGTTAGCAGTCTATGTTTCTATGTGGTTAAGTTTTATAATATAAAAGTTAATACGCTTAACTAGTCTTGATTTTTAAACTTCACCATTGTTAAGATAGTAGCTAAAGCAACAGTCTCTCCTGTTTCATCATACACATCTACTAAGAACTTTACAATTCCTTTTTTGATGTCATTTTCATCTTTTTTCTCTTGAGAAATTTTTTCCTTAGCAGTAAATCTAACGCCAATAGTCATTCCCGGGTAAACAGGCTTTACAAACCTACATTCATCTAAACCGTAGTTCAATAAAACAGGCCCTTTTTTGCCATCAACAAATAAACCTGCAGCTTTTGATAATACCCAATATCCATGGGCAACATTTCTTTCAAAAATAGTTCCTTCTAAAGAAGTAGCATCTACGTGAGCATAAAAATGATCGCCACTAACGTTCGCAAAGTTCACAATGTCGGCATCTGTAACGGTATGTTTTCTGGTTATCACCGTTTCACCAATTTGAATGTCTTCAAAATGCTTTTGGAAAACATGTCTGTCAAATTCTGTTTGTTCTGCACCGTATTGGTATTGGTTAGTAACCTTGGTAATCATAGTTGGCGAACCCTGAATGGCAGTACGTTGTAAGTAGTGCAAAATACCACGTTTTCCACCCATTTCTTCACCACCACCAGCTCTACCAGGTCCACCATGAGTAAGCAATGGCATAGGAGAACCATGTCCGGTACTTTCTTTAGCACAAGCAGCATTTAATATTAAAATTCGTCCGTGCATACAAGCTGCACCTAACACAAATTCTTTCGCAATTTTATCATCATTGGTAACAATAGAACAAACCAAAGAACCTTTACCCATGTTGGCTAATTCAATGGCTTCATCTAAGGTTTTGTAAGGAATTATAGTTGATACCGGACCAAATGCTTCAATGTTGTGACAATCGGTATTGGTAAACGGATTTTCATTTAAAAATAAGATGGGCGATAAGAAAGCACCTTTGCTTTTGTCGGCACCAGTAACTTCAAAATTATCGATATCTCCAAAAACAATTTTCTGACTAGCAGAAAGTTGAGCTACTTTTTCTTTTACTTCTTTTACTTGCTCTAATCCTGCCAAAGCACCCATTCTTACCCCTTCTACAGCAGGGTTTCCGATTACCGTTTGAGCCAATCTTTTTCCTAAAGCAATTTGTACATCTTCCACTAATTTTTCAGGGACAATAATTCTACGAACAGCCGTACATTTTTGTCCAGCTTTCACTGTCATTTCTCGTTGTACTTCTTTAATGAATAAATCAAACTCTTCCGTTCCAGGAACAGCATCTTCGCCTAAAATACTTGCATTTAGCGAATCTGCTTCCATATTAAAAGGAACAGCTTCTTCTAACAAACGAGGATGTGCTTTAAGCATTTTTCCTGTTGAAGCCGAGCCAGTAAAAGTAATTATATCTTGGTTGGTTACATGGTCTAAAATTCCGTTAGCAGATCCACAAATCAATTGTAACGCTCCTTTCGGAAGAATGTCAGCATCAATAATGTCTTTCACCATTGCTTCGGTAAGGAAAGAAGTTAAGGTTGCTGGTTTAACAATAGCAGGAACACCAGCCATCAGGTTTACAGCAATTTTTTCTAACATTCCCCAAATAGGAAAGTTAAACGCATTAATATGAATGGCTACTCCTTGCTTAGGAACCATAATATGATGACCTATGAAAGTACCATTTTTAGAAAGTGGAGCAGTTTCTCCATCCACATAAAATGGTTCGTCAGGAAATTGTCTTCTAAGGCTAGCATTGGCGAATAAATTACCAATACCACCTTCAATATCTATCCAGCTATCTACTTTTGTAGCACCTGTCTTAGCACTTACTTCGTAATATTTTGCTTTCAACGTTAACAGATGCAACGCCAAAGCTTTTAGCATCAACCCTCTTTCCTGAAAAGTCATTTTTCTTAAAGCAGGACCACCCACTTTACGAGCGTAATCCATCATGGCAGCAAAATCTAACCCTTCGCTAGATGCAGAAGCAATTTGTTCGCCTGTAATGGCATCAAATAATGGTTTTTCTTTACCCGAACCTTCTACCCATTGTCCTTGTGCGTAATTTTGTAGTTTCATGTGTTTTTGTTTTTATTTAGTGTCTGTCCATAAAGTCGAGAGTTTGGTTCAGAATGTTCGAGTTCAAGTCTTGCGAAATTTCTAATTGTCAGGAGTTTACTTTTGTAAATGACTGCAATTAAAAATGAGCGTAACGCAGGAATCGGGCATTATGGACAAACTCTATTTAGGTCAGTAAAATTAATAACTGTTTATTAACCTACCACCATATTTTGGTAAAAATTAGAATAAGGTAAATTTTTGTTTATTTATTTCCCCTCCACTAAGAAATTTGTGTAACGAGTGTTGATTCGTTTTATACATTTATAAATATTAAAAATGTTGACACAAATTATATTTTAATTTCACCAATTATCACAAATTAAAAACATCTCTGATGTTTTTTGTGCTCATTTATTTTGTTGTATTGTAGTTGAAAAATTTGTGTAATCCGTGATAATTTGTGTGCTAACAATGAAAGTGGTGTCATTTTGTCATAACTCATAAAAAAAAGCTAATTTTGTACCTCATTTAAAATTTAAATATGGAGCTACAGAATAAAGTGATAGATGAATCGGTGCAAGGGTCGGCAACCTTATTAGCAGATGCAGATAAAGCCAACAACAATAAAAAAGTTTATATTGAAAGTTATGGCTGTCAGATGAATTTTTCTGATAGCGAAATTGTTGCTTCTATTTTAGCTGAAAGTGGTTATGGTACTACTAATAACTTGGAAGAAGCGGATGTGGTGTTGGTAAATACTTGTTCTATTAGAGAAAAAGCGGAGCAAACGGTAAGACAAAGACTAACGGTTTTCAACAAAGAGAAAAAGAAAAAACCGGAATTGGTAATTGGTGTGTTGGGTTGTATGGCAGAACGATTAAAATCGCAATTATTAGAAGAAGAAAAAATTGTGGATATTGTGGTTGGTCCTGATGCATACAGAGATTTACCTAATTTGGTAGCTCAGGTGGATGAAGGTAAAAAAGCGGTAAATGTAATTTTATCTAAAGAAGAAACTTACGGAGATATTAGTCCGGTGAGGTTGTTAAGCAATGGCGTTACGGCATTTATTTCCATTACTCGTGGTTGCGATAACATGTGTACTTTTTGTGTGGTGCCATTTACCAGAGGACGAGAAAGAAGTAGAAATCCCGAAAGTATTTTAAAAGAAGCTCAAGATTTATTTGATAGAGGTTATAGAGAAGTTACTTTATTGGGTCAGAATGTAGATTCTTACTTGTGGTATGGTACAGAAGGTTTGAAAAAATACTATGAAAATTTATCGGAAGAAGAAAAAGCTCAAAGTATCAATTTTGCTCAATTGATGGAAAAAGTAGCTCAAATTAGTCCGAAGTTACGGGTAAGATTTTCTACTTCACATCCTAAAGATATGACAGATGAATTTTTGTATGTGATGGCTAAATACGATAACATCTGTAATTACATTCACTTGCCTTTTCAGAGTGGAAGTAACAGAATTTTAGAAATGATGAATAGAGGATATACTAGAGAATGGTATATGGATAGAATTGATAGTATTAGAAAAATTGTTCCTGATTGTTCTATTTCTGCTGATATTATTGCAGGTTTTTGTTCGGAGACAGAAGAAGATCATCAAGATACATTATCATTAATCGAGTATGTAAAGTATGATTTTTCTTACATGTTTAATTATTCTGAAAGACCTAATACTCAAGCTCAACGTAAGTTTAAGGATGATGTTCCTCAAGAAGTAAAAAGTAGAAGATTACAAGAAATTATAGATAAACAAAGTGCTCATTCGTTAGAAAGAAATCAAGCTTATGTTGGTAAAACATTTGAAGTGTTGGTAGAAAAAAAATCCAAACGTTCTGACAATGAATTAGCAGGAAGAACTTCACAAAATACGGTAGTGGTTTTCCCTAAAGAAAATTATAAAGTAGGAGATTATGTTACTGTCTTTATAGAAGATTGCACAGGAGGAACATTGTTAGGCAAAGCGGTTTAATTAGAGATTTAGAAAATAATCTAGCGTCTCTGCGTCTTTGCGAGATAATAACGAATAACGATTAACAGATAGCAAATAACCTGAAACCATCATGGATACACAACAAATAAAACAGCGTTTTGGAATTATTGGCAGTTCGCCAATGTTAGACAGGGCTATAAATATAGCTGCTCAGGTAGCAGTTACTGATTTATCTGTTTTAATTACTGGCGAAAGTGGAGTAGGGAAAGAGGTGATGCCACAAATTATTCATCAATTAAGTGCTAGAAAACACAATAAATATATTGCTGTAAACTGTGGAGCAATTCCTGAAGGAACAATAGATTCGGAATTATTTGGACATGAGAAAGGTGCTTTTACAGGAGCTCATGAAGCTCGTAAAGGTTATTTTGAAGTAGTTGATGGAGGAACTATTTTTTTAGATGAAGTTGGGGAACTGCCTTTGCCTACACAAGCCAGATTATTAAGGGTGTTGGAAACAGGCGAGTTTCTTAAAGTAGGTTCTTCAAAAGTGCAAAAGACCGATGTTAGAATTGTTGCTGCCACCAACGTAAAATTACCTGAAGCAGTTAAAAAAGGTAAGTTTAGAGAGGATTTGTATTATCGATTAAATACAGTGCCGATAGATTTACCTCCGATAAGAGAACGAAAAGAAGACATCCATTTATTGTTTAGAAAATTTGCTTCAGATTTTGCCGGAAAGTACCGTATGCCAAGTATTCAGCTAACACCTGATGCGGTTGAGTTGCTTATTAATTATCGTTGGCCAGGAAATATCCGTCAGCTAAAGAATGTAACCGAGCAAATATCAGTAATAGAAAATAATAGAGAAATTTCAGCCAATATTTTAGCTAACTATTTGCCATTAGATAGTAATACCTCTCAATTACCTGCTTTTTATAAAGGTGATACTTCAGATATGTCGGAAAGAGATATTTTATATAAAGTATTGTTCGATTTAAAAGATGATGTGAATGAGTTGAAAAAATTGGTTTTCGGAATAATAAGCAGTGGCAATACCAAACAAACGTTAACATCCGATTCTGAAGAAAACACCTCCATGATAAACAGCATAAAAAGATTATATGCTAAAAATGATGATGTAGATACAGAGAAACCTTTATCTCCAGAAGTATATAAACCTCAAATTATCAATTCTGAAGATGATTTTTCCGACCATGAAGAAGTGGAAGAAGAATCCTTATCTTTGGCTGATAAAGAAAAGGAAATGATTATTAAAGCATTGAGAAAACACAATAATAAACGAAGAAAAGCGTCTGAGGAATTGGGTATTTCTGAAAGAACACTTTACAGAAAAATTAAAGAATACGATATTAATGAATAAAAAACATCGCTATATTGTTCTTGCTTTTCTCATGATATTTTTTTCATGTAAAGTAGATTATTCTTTTACGGGTGCTTCTATTGCTCCTGAAATAAAAACCTTTTCGGTAAAGACGTTTCAAAATTATGCTCCATTGGCAAACCCAAACTTAAGCCAGACTTTTAGTGAAGCCTTGAAAGATGTATTTATTTCTCAAACCAGTTTGCAAATGTTGCCTTCTAACGGAGATCTACAATTTGAAGGAAGCGTAACAGGTTATACCATCACCCCAAATGCTATACAAGGCGACCAAACAGCTGCAACCAACAGACTCTCTATAACTGTAAATGTGATTTTTACCAACACCAAAGACGATAAACAAAGTTTTGAAAGAATTTTTACTCGTTATGCCGATTTTGAATCATCCATTAATTTAACTACCATAGAAGACGACCTCATTAAGGATATTAATGGTCAGCTAACGCAAGATATTTTTAATACTGCAGTTTCCAATTGGTAAAACAAATACAATTCATTAATGCAACAAATCTTATCATTACTTATATTTTCCAGCATATTTTTTAGTTGTTCATCAACAAAATCAAATACAGATACAGCAAGCAGTAATAAAACCAATAATAGCGAAATGAAATATTGCGTAGGCAGAGGTGGTGGCTTTACAGGCGATTTTGAAGAGTATATTTTATACGAAAACGGAAAGGTTTATAAGAGAGATTTTGTATATGAAAGAGATGTGTTTTATAAAGAACTTTCTGCATTAGATACGGAGTATTTTCTAAATAAAATTGACGAACTAAGTTTGTATGGCGAAGATATTAATAAGCCTGGTAATATGTCTTATTATTTAGAAATCCGACAAGGAAACAATACCATTAATAAAATTATTTGGGGAGCAAGATCCTACTACCCGCCAAAAGAAATTGAAGCCTTTCAAAAAGAATTTTTTGAGAAATTAAAACAACAAGAGTAAAAATATGAGTTATTGTTACAAAATCTAATCTTTAATTATCTGGCTGTTTCATGTGTACCACTCGTTGTGGGAAAGGAATTTCAACGTTATTTTCTTTAAATAATTCGTAAAGTCTAACTCTAATTTGACTTTTAATAGATTCTACCCTAAACACTTCATCGCACCAAAAAAATACCGAAAAATTAAGAGATGAATCACCATATTCTTCAAACCGAACTATTGGTTCAGGCTTGCTAAGTACTTCTTTTTGTGCCTTAACGGCTTTTTCCATTAACTCCATAACTAATTTTACATCAGAGGAATAATCCACTCCTACTTTAATTTCAAAACGAGAAGAAATAGAGCTGTACGTCCAGTTTATTAAGTTGTTATTTGTAATAACAGAATTGGGTAAAATAATAAACGTATCTTCTCGGGTAATTACTGAAGTGGTTCTTAAATTTATTTTTTGTACTCTACCTACAATTCCATCCACTTCAATTACATCATTTACTTTTATAGTAGCATCAAACAATAAAATAATGCCAGAAGAAATATCTCCAAACAAATTTTGTAAACCAAAACCAACCCCCACCAATAAAGCTGCTGAACCTGCTAATAAAACGGTAATGTCAACACCAACTATTTGAAGACTTATGGCTGCAGCTAAAACAACTACAATATATTTAAAAATGGTGAAAAGCGAATGTTTTTTTGGTAACTCTAGTGCTGATTTTTTAAAAATGGCTTTTTTAATCAGCTTGATAAAAACAAATACCCCTAAAATAAAAAGCAGTAGCGTTAATAAGGTGATTACCCTAAACTGATGTTTAGTAATCGTAAATAGGGAATAGTCTAATATTTCGTTAATATCCATCATTGTTTTATTTTAAATCATTACCACAGTTATTACAAAAATTAGCATCTACATTGTTTTGATGTTTACATTTAGTACAAATTTTTTGTTCATTACCTGCTTTTGCCACCTCAACAGTAAAAATAGCCGTAGGAACAGCAATAATAGAGTACCCAATAATCATTACCACAGATGAAATAAACTTTCCTAAAACTGTGGTAGGAACAATATCTCCATAGCCAACAGTAGTAATAGTTATAACTGCCCAATAAATGCTCTGCGGAATACTGGTAAAACCATTTTCTGCTCCCTCAACTACATACATTATGGTTCCCATAATAATTACCACGGCTAAAATGGTAAACAAAAAAGTGCTGGTTTTATAAATACTAGAGGCTAATGCTTTTTTAAGCGTATTGGCTTCCTTTATAAACCTTACCAATTTTATTATTCTGAAAACCCTTAACAACCTTAACGAACGTATTGCTATCAAAAAATGTATGTTAGGTAAAATAAAAATTAAGTAGGTAGGTAAAATAGCTAGTAAATCAACCACTCCCCAAAAGCTAAAAATATAATTCTTAGGCTTCGGACTTACCCATAATCTTAATAAATACTCTATGGTAAAAACTCCTGTAAAAAAGATTTCTAAAATAAAAAACCCTGAGGCAAAATCTTGTTCTAACTGCGGAATGCTCTCCAACATTACTGTCAGCACACTAGCCAAAATCAACCACAACAATACAATGTCAAATCTTTTACCCGCTTTGGTATCTGTTCCAAAAATTACGACAAACATTTTGTCTCTAACTGACGACATATAAATATACTATAAGTTGATTATCACTTTCAAAATTAGTCAATTTTATGCGAAAACAAATTCTTATTGGAATTCGCATTGAAAATGATAACTTTGCAACCCTTATATACTTTGTCATGCAGTTTGAATTAACAAAAGAATTTTTAGACCACCTTAATAATGCTGTTGCCGCAGGTGCAGAGCAAGAGGTATTGATGTTAATTCAAGATTTACACCCTGCAGATATCGCTGAGATTCTTGATGAACAATCCTTAAATCAAGCCAAAGCATTTTTCAGTTTTTTACCCAAAGAATTAGGCTCTGATGTAATTATAGAGCTAGATGAAGATACTAGGGAGAAATTCTTAGCAGCACTTACTTCTCAAGAAATTGCCTCTCAATTCATCGATAATATGGATTCTGATGATGCAGCAGATGTTATCGGTGAACTTTCTGATGAAAAAAGAGATGAAGTAATATCACATATTGAAGATATTGAACAAGCTTCAGACATTCTTAAACTATTAAACTACCCCGAAGATACTGCTGGTGGTTTGATGGCAAACGAATTGGCAAGAGTAAATTGGAATTGGTCTATTGGAAATTGCCTTACAGAACTGAAAAAACAAGCCGAAGAGTTAGATAAAATTTATACCGTTTATGTTGTAGATGATGATGATGTTTTAAAAGGAAGAATTTCTTTGCGAAAGCTATTACTTACTCCAAGCAACAAAAAAGTAAAAGATATTTATGATGATGATATCCTTTCTGTAACTCCCGACACTGATGATGAGCAAGTAGCCAACATTATGGAAAAATACGATTTAGTTTCCGTTCCTGTTGTTGATGAAATGGGGAGATTACTAGGTAGAATTACCATTGATGATGTAGTTGATGTAATTAAGGAAGAAGCTGAAAGAGATTACCAAATGGCTTCGGGTATCTCCGAAAATGTTGAATCTTCTGATAAATTTTGGATAATCTCTAGAGCAAGACTGCCTTGGTTATTAGTTGGTCTGTTAGGTGGAATTGTAAGTTCAAAAATTATTGGCATTTACGAAGATCAATTAAGATTTAATCCTGAAATGGCATTTTTCATTCCACTAATTGCCGCTATGGGCGGAAATGTTGGGGTTCAATCTTCTGCATTAATAGTGCAAGGATTGGCTAATAATTCTTTAGGACTAAACAGTGTTTGGAGTAAGGTAATTAAAGAAATGGCAGTAGGAATTTTAAACGGTTTAGTTTGCTCTGCCATTATTTTTGGCTATAATTATTTTTTTGGAGCAACTATGGATTTAGCTATTACGGTAAGCATAGCACTTATTTCTGTTATCTTTTTTGCAGGAATTTTCGGAACAATTATCCCATTAATGCTAAACAAATACAAAATAGACCCTGCACTAGCAACAGGTCCATTTATTACCACCACCAACGATATTTTTGGGATTTTTCTATACTTTTTTATCGGTTACTTAATGTATGCCTAAAATTTTATTCATAGATAGTGTTCACCCTATTTTGGAAGAACGTTTAACACAAATGGGATTTGTATGTGAACACGATTATACTTCTTCAAAAACAAGTATTGAAAAACGTATTTCCGATTATTTTGGCATTGTCATACGAAGCCGATTTACAATAGATAAATTATTTCTTGATAAAGCTTTAAACCTAAAATTTATAGCTCGCTCAGGTGCTGGATTAGAAAATATTGATGTTGCTTATGCCACACAAAAAAATATTTCTATTTTTAATTCTCCCGAAGGCAATAAAGATGCTGTTGGCGAACATGCTATCGGAATGTTGCTGATGTTATTCAACCAACTAAAACAAGGTGATGCTCAGGTGCGACAAGGGATTTGGGATAGAGAAGCCAACCGAGGCATAGAACTTTCAGGTAAAACTGTTGGCATTTTAGGTTACGGAAACATGGGAGAAGCATTGGCTAAAAAATTAATAGGTTTCGATTGTAAGGTAATCGCTTATGATAAGTATAAAAAAGACTTTGGTGGTTTTTTTGTTGATGAAGTTTCCTTAAACGAATTATTTGAACAAACTGACATTTTAAGCATTCACTTGCCACTTTCGGAAGAAACCAAACATTACGTAAATACTACTTTTCTGAATAACTTTAAAAAAAACATTTACCTGATAAATACCGCTAGAGGCAACAATGTAAAAACTGACGATTTAATTCAAGCACTTCAATCAGGAAAAGTATTGGGAGCTTGTTTAGATGTGTTAGAATTTGAAAGCAAATCGTTTGAATTAGAACAAACGCATCACGAAGCATTTAACTACTTAAAAAATGCCGAAAATGTTATTCTTAGTCCGCATGTAGCCGGTTGGACAGTAGAGTCTTATAAAAAACTATCTACTTTTTTAGCGGTTAAGATTGAGGGAAATAAAAATATTACTCACTATGAAAAAAATAATTAAATATCTATTATTGATAATTAGCTTCGTTGTTTTAGTTTATTATGTGTTTTCGTGGTCAGTAGGTGGTATTGATATCAGAAAAACTTTAACTACTAAGTATGTTGAAGTTAAAAATTCTAATATGCAAATTGTAAGTACTAGTTTTTTTGATATAGAAACCCCAAATAATTGGATACATATTTCTAATGGTTATGGTATAGAAGGAAATCCTTATGGCTTTTTTATAACTTCTAATGAGTTTGTTTATTACGAAGTTGGTTTGCTTTCGGCTTCTTTTAAGTTAGATTCAGTATATGTGTTTGATGAAAAAATTGATACTATAAATAATATTGTTATTTATACTGCTATTAATGAGAATGCTGATGAGTACGGGCTTTCATTTTATGGGATTAATGATGGACAGAAGGTTGGGTTTCCAATGTCTAAGTCAGTAAAGGAACATTATCCAAAAATTAAAGAAGGATTTGCTAAGTTCAAATTTAACTTTACTGACTAATAGAATGATTTCATGATTTATCTGTTTTTTAGCCGATAAAATTGAGGGGGATTTCAAGTCTTAAATTACATTTCCAGTAACCAAGCTTTGTTATTGTTAGATTTTGCTGATGCCCCTCCGCTGCCGTATTCTATGATAAAGCTGCCGAACTAACTCATAATATGTGTCTCAAATGGAAATCACACTGCCAGAATCACTGCATTGCACAAAAATTGTCCTAAAAATGGATAAAAATCAAAAGGAATTAATCCAGATTATTAATAAACTTTTCTAGGGTATCCCATTGCGGAAAACAGGAGCTACTGGGGGGGGGATTATTAACTATTAATACAACTAACTTGATGCGGTGGTAATCCTCCCTTATAAAGATTAAAGGCTTATAAAAATAAACACTCTACCTTTAATAACTCCTCCATTGGTCATTCATTAGTAATATACTTTTGTACTAATTTGGCTGACATGAATTATCTAGACATCATTATTGTTATTCCGTTAATTTGGGGTGCTTACAAAGGATTTCGTAAAGGATTTGTGATAGAAATCGCTTCTTTGGTAGGGTTGGTATTAGGGGTTTGGGGAGGTATTAATTTTTCTTCTTATTCAGCTGAATATTTAGGCAAAGCATTTAACATTTCGCCAGAAATAATGCCTTTATTATCTTTTGTAGTAACGTTTATAGCCATAGTAATTTTAGTTTTTTTTATTGCTAAAATGCTAGAAAGAGTAGTGAAGATGGTTGCCTTAGGCATAGTAAACAGAATTGCAGGAATGGTTTTCGGAATGATGAAATTTGGAATTATTATTAGTATAATTTTAAATTTGGTAAATACTATTGATAATGAAGTTTCATTTATAGAAAATGAAGTAAAATCAAAGTCACTTCTATATCAACCCTTTAGCGATTTTTCAGGAAAACTCTTCCCAAAGCTAAATGAAATTAAAGAGCAAACAGCTACTTGGAAAGATGATGTGATGAATGAAATGATGGAATAAGGCATAAAAAAAACGCTCAACTGATGTTGAGCGTTTTTTTGTTTTTTTTCGCAGCCCGTAGGGGAATCGAACCCCTGTTTCCAGGATGAAAACCTGGCGTCCTAACCCCTAGACGAACGGGCCAAAGTACATTTCCCAAATTTTGGGAGTGCAAATGTATCACTTTTTACTACACTTGCAAATATTATTATATTTTATTTTTTCATTTTTGTTTAATTCATTAAAAATCAATAATAAAATCATTTTTACATCAATAAAATTTAGGTGTTTTATGTAAGACGTTTCTCAAATGTTTTATATCTTTAACGAAATTTTAAATTCTTAAAAATCATTATGGCATTTCTTAAGAGAATAATTACAGTAATCATCATCTTTAGCTTGCTAATAGCAATAGTTTCGCTCTTTTTACCATCAAAATCGGAAATAGCTAAAAATGTTTTTATTAGTGCAGATATTCATTCCACAAAAAACTATATTGAAGAACAAAGTCAAACAAAAACACTTTTTAATTTTCCAGATTTTGAAACCAATTTTGAAAATGATGTAAATGATGTTGAAAATGGAGTGGATGTTATTTTTAACTTACAACTTGATTATGGTTTTAATCCGATAACTAAATTTTTAGGCTTATTTTCTCATAAAAAATGGATAGAACAAATAGATGCTGAATTAATAAGAATAAAAACTGAAATTGAGGACTTGCCTAAAATTCATAAAGTAAACGTGCAAACCAAAACTATTGATAAACCTATTTGGTTTTTATCTATTAGAGATACCGTAGCTCAAAAAGACATGAATAACATTCACGGAAAATCTTACGAGAAAATTAATAATTATATTGATTCTGCTAATTTAGAAAAAATAATGTCGCCCATTACCATTTACCATTCTTGGTCAGATACTATTGTTGATATTGAAATAGGAATACCCATTAGTAAAGAAACAGTTGTTTTTAACAATAAAATTAAACTAAACAATATTGATTCAAGAACTTATGTAACAGCAACACATTATGGAGCTTATGATAGATTGCCAGAAACCTATTTTGGGATTAATGAATGGATGAGAAAAAATAAAGTAACGGTTATTGGTGCTCCTTGGGAAATGTACATTACAGATCCCGCAAAAGAAACCAATCCACAAAAATGGGAAACAACCATCAATTTTCCTATAGAACAAATTAAACAACAAGAGTAAAATATAAACAGATGAAAAAATCAGCTTTACTAACCTTAGTACTATTTTTAGGATTAATAAGTATATCAATAGCACAAGAGACACAAAGTGCTTCAAAAAAAATAAACGCCATTACCAAAAAAGGAGATTATGCCATTTTAGAGTTGCGTTTAAACAATGAAGATGAGTTTAGAACTATTGAAGGAAGTGAAACAAGTTTAACAAGAGTTTCCATATTTACAGGAAAAAATCAAGGAGCAGAAGTTATCCGAAAAGGCTTTGAAGGAATGAATACCGTTGTTGAGATTTTAAACGATTTAAAATCGAATGGTTGGCTGTTGGAGCAAGTGTATTCCATGAAAGGTGAATCTTTAATCATTACGCATTACTTGTTGGTGAGGAAAAAATAATAAAAAGAATGGTAACTTCGCCACCAAATTTAAATTATCATGTCTCAAAAAATAAGTTCAGATTTTAAATTAGGAATTATTGGCGGTGGTCAGTTAGGAAAAATGTTGATTCAAGCAGCCAGCAGATGGGATATAACAACTTATGTGTTAGATCCAGATGAAAATTGTTCGGCAGCCAACTTGTGTACAAAATATTTTAAAGGAAGTTTTAAAAATTATGATGATGTGTATCGGTTTGCTCAAGAAGTAGATTTGGTAACTTTTGAAATTGAACATGTTAATATTGATGCCCTTAAACAATTAACACATGAAGGAAAAATTGTGCATCCATCAGCTAAGGCATTGGCTATTATTCAGGATAAAGGATTGCAAAAAGAGTTTTATACTCAAAATAATTTTTCTACAGCAGCTTTCAAGCTTTATCAAACAAAAGAAGAGGTGTTAACAGCCATTTCTGCCAATGAAATTACCTATCCATTTGTTCAAAAATCAAGAAAAGAAGGATATGATGGAAGAGGAGTTATTGTGATTAAATCGGAAGCTGAAAATGATAAGATTTTTGATGTGCCTTCTGTTTTGGAAGAAGCTATAAATATTGAAAAAGAACTAGCCGTAATTGTAGCTAGAAATAATAAAAATGAGATTACAAGCTTTCCCACAGTAGAAATGGAGTTTAGTGCCGAGGCAAATTTGGTAGAACAATTAGTTTGCCCTTCGGCTATAAGTAAGGAAGTGGAAGAGAAAGCTCAGCAATTAGCTAAAAGTATAATTGCAGCACTCGATATGGTGGGGATTTTAGCAGTAGAATTGTTTTTAACAAAAACAGGAGACGTAATTGTAAATGAAGTTGCCCCAAGACCTCATAATAGCGGACATCATACTATTGAAAGTTGTTACACATCTCAATTTGAGCAACATTTAAGAGCTATTTTAGATTTTCCGTTGGGAAGTACAAAATTAATTCAACCAGCAATTATGTTGAACATTTTGGGAGAAGTCGATGCATCGGGAAAAATAACTTATGAAGGAGTGAATGAATGCATGAGTATGGAGGGTGTTAATTTGCATATTTACGGAAAAAGAGATGTAAAACCTTTCCGAAAAATGGGACATGTAACCATTTTGGGAGAAGATATAGAAACTGCAAGAACAAAGGCAGCACAAGTAAAAAAAGTATTAAAAGCAAAATCCTTATAAAAACCAAAAAGCTATGAGTCAACCAAAAATTAGTATTATAATGGGTTCAGATTCTGATTTACCAGTTATGCAACAAGCAGCAGCAATTATCCAATCATTTAATGTTCCTTTTGAAATCACTATAGTTTCTGCACACAGAACTCCCAAACGCATGGTAGAATTTGCTGAAAATGCTCACCAAAGAGGAATTGAAGTGGTTATTGCAGGAGCAGGAGGTGCAGCTCATTTACCAGGAATGGTAGCTTCCATTACGCCATTGCCAGTTATTGGCGTTCCTATTAAATCGTCTAACTCTATAGATGGTTGGGATTCTGTTTTATCTATTTTACAAATGCCAGGAGGTGTTCCTGTAGCTACTGTAGCTTTAAATGGAGCTAAAAATGCAGGGTTGTTAGCATTACAAATTTTGTCAGTAGGAGATAAATCCATCCAACAAAAAATGTTAACTTACAAACAAGAATTAAATGATGCTGTAATGGAAAAGGTGAAGAAATTAAAGGATTAAATTTAGATTAAAACCTAACGGAAACACCAATTTTTCCACCACTAAAAGAATTTCCTCCACCAAATTCAAGGTTAAGACCAAATTTTTCGTTAAAGTAATATCTTCCTCCTACCTGCAAGCCTAGTCCTAAACCGGAAGTTCTGTTTCCTTCATAATTACGAGGAGAATTCCACATTACAAAACCAACATTGGCTCCAGCATAAAAATCAAAATTATCTGGAATACCCATAATGGTATTAAAGTGATAATTACCATTTGCACTAAAACCAAAAATATTATGTCCGTATTTAGTACCAAAATGATTTTCACGATAACTTCTAAAAGAAACTTCTCCACCTATAGTTATATCTGGATGCATGCCATAATCTAAGCCAACATAAATAGGGAGTCCGTAGTTAGAGAGCCCGAAACCAGCATTAAGCTGCATTTGTCCAACATCAATAGGGTTTTGAGCATTGGCATTGTTGCTAAAGCTAAAGAGAATAATACTGCAAATTAAGATTAGTTTTTTCATAGATTTTATAGTTTGGTTCATATTGCTCAAAGATAAATAAGATTCATATAGTAAAACGTTTTTTTGATAAATTAAAGTTTAATAAATTCAGTATTTTTGAAAGAATTTATACCTAGTTATTTAATAATCATTTGATATGCAAAGAATTATACTTATTATAATAGGAATTATAGTTAGCTCATACGCTTATTCGCAGGAATATGTTCGGATGATGGAGAACAAAACAGCCAATTTTTACGAAATTCAAGAAGCATTTTATAAGCATTGGGAAAATAAATCTTACGAAAGAGGTAAAGGTTGGAAACAATTTAAACGTTGGGAATACCTTATGGAATCTCGAGTGGATGAAAATGGGAATTTTCCTGACCCAAGTTTAGCATGGAATGAGCATTTAAAATTTCATCAGAAATACAATACAAGCAAAGCAAAATCCGGAGCAAAATCATCTAACTGGACACCATTAGGGCCACAAAGTTGGAACTCTATAGGTTGGAACCCGGGTATTGGAAGAATAAATGTAGTTGCTGTTGATCCAAACAATTCAAATGTTATTTTTGTTGGAGCTCCTGCCGGTGGGTGTTGGAAATCTACCAATGGAGGAAACTCTTGGGTGCCATTAACCGATACATTAGCAACTTTAGGAGTTTCAGGAATTGCAATCAATCCACAAAATTCAAACGAGATTTATTTAGCTACAGGAGATGGTGATGGAAGCGACACTTATAGTATTGGTGTTATAAAATCTGTAGATGGAGGAAATAGTTGGCAACCTACTGGGTTAACTTGGTCAACTTCTCAATCTAGAGTGATGAATAAAATTATTATCAACCCTAATAACCCTGCAATTTTATATGTAGCTACCAATAATGGTTTATGGAAAACCAGCAATTCTGGCGTAAGTTGGACTAGTGTTAGAAATGGTGTTTTTAGAGACGTTGAGTTTAACCCTCTAAACCCTAATACAGTTTTTGCTTGCACTAATACCAATTTCTTTAAATCAACTAATGGAACAAGTTTTACTATGATTACAAATGGACTGCCAGCAATAAGTCAAATTGGAAGAATGTCTATTGCTGTAACCGCAGATGATACTAATTATGTTTATGCTTTAGCAACTAACTCTAACGACAACGGATTTTTAGGGCTTTATCGTTCTACAAATGCAGGAAACAGTTTTGTTTTACGAGCCAATTCCCCTAACATAATGGGATGGAATACAACAGGAACAGATACTGGAGGACAAGGTTGGTACGATTTAGCTTTAGCTGTATCACCAACCAATAAAAATGAATTATTTACGGGAGGAGTTAATGTTTGGAAATCAATAAATGGAGGGAGTAGTTTTACAGCAAACACACGTTGGAATTGGCCAACAGGTAGCTTTGGCTATGTACATGCCGATATTCATACCTTAGATTATTTTGGAAATACTTTATTCTGTGGTTCTGATGGTGGAATTTTTAAATCAACTAACGCAGGCGGCACATGGACAGACTTAACAGCAGGTTTAGAAGTAACGCAATTTTATCGTTTAGGAACGAGTGCTACCAATGCAGGAACTATTATTGGTGGAGCTCAAGATAATGGTTGTAGCTTACTAAAATCAGGAACCTGGACTCATGTTACAGGTGGTGATGGAATGGAATGTATTGTAGATTACTCTGATAATAATTTTATTTATTCTACCAGCCAAAATGGAACTATTTATCGTTCTTCAAATGGAGGAGCATCTTTTACTGGAATTACAGGAAGCATAAGTGAAAACGGTGCTTGGGTTACTCCTTATGTAATAGACCCTAATAACCCATCAACGCTTTACGCAGGCTATATTAATGTATATAAAACAACAAACAGAGGAACTAGTTGGTCGCAAATCTCTAATTTTTCTGCCACAGGCACCATCCGATCTATGGCTATTGCTCCTTCTAACTCCAATGTAATTTATATAGCTACCTTAACTCAAATAAGAAAAACTACTAATGGTGGTACTTCTTGGTCTGTTATAAATAATGGACTACCAAATCTAAACATTAGTTATATTTCAGTTCACAACCAAAACCCGAATATACTTTGGGTAAGTTTTTCTGGTTTCTCTAATGGAAATAAGGTGTATAAATCTATAGATGGAGGTACTTCGTGGACAAACGTTTCGGGTAATTTGCCCAATATGCCTGTAAACTGTGTGGTTTATGAACATGGAACTAACAATGGAATTTATGTAGGAACAGATATGGGTGTATATTACAAAAATGATGATTTATTGAATTGGGAAGCTTTTATGGATAACTTGCCAAATGTTCAGGTAAATGAGTTAGAAATATTTTATCCCACAGGAAAAATTAGAGCGGCTACTTATGGTAGAGGTATTTGGGAGTCTAATGTTTTTCAGGCAAATACGCCTCCTGTTGCACAATTTATGTCGCCCGATACGGCTATTTGTCCGGGAGTTTGTGCTACGTTTACTAATCAAACCATTAACCTGGGGCAGCAATGGACTTGGTATTTTCCGGGAGGAACACCTAGCACTTCAACAGATTTGAATCCTACTGTTTGTTATCCAAATACAGGTGCGTATGATGTTTCTTTGGTTGTAAGCAACGTAAACGGAATAGATTCCTTATATAAAAATGCTTATGTAGTTGTTCAGCCACCTACAGCAGGAATAAGTTTGCCACTTACCGAGGGCTTTGAAAACGGCACCGTAACACCTAACGGTTGGAAAGTTATTAATTCGGATAATGCAGCAACATGGCAACATAATAATACATTAGGAGCTCATGGAACGAGTACTTCTTGTGTGTTTATAGACAACAGAAGTAATGACTATACTGGCCAATTAGACTGGTTAGTTTCTCCACGATATGATTTTACAGGAGTTAGTGCCTCATCCTTATCTTTTGATGTTGCTCATGCCTTTTTTGGTGGAACAAGATATGATACCCTATCTGTTTATTATACTAATAATTGCGGAGCCACCAAGCATCTACTTTGGCAAAAAACAGGTAACGATTTAGCTACAGCTCCAAGTTTTCCTTTATTTTTTGTGCCAACTACAACTCAATGGAGAAACGAAGTAATCGATTTAAGTAGTTTAAACGGACTAACAAGTGTTGATTTTATTTTTGAAAATAAATCTGGTTTTGGAAATACTATATATCTAGATAACATCAACATTATTGACAGTGCTTTTGTAGGAGTAAATGAATTGGATCTAAATAACGTATCTGTTTATCCTAATCCTGCAAAAAACATTCTTATTATAGAAGGTTTATCAACTATAAATAAAATAAATATGCTAATTACTGATATTGCTGGTAAAGAAGTTTTGTATCCTAAATTTAACTTTAACACCCAACAACAAATTAATATTAGTAGCTTGGCAAAGGGCGTTTATTTCTTACAATTAAACACCTCAACAACTAACAAAACTATAAAATTTATTAAAGAATAAATAAACAAAAAAGTGAAGAGTTGGCTACCAAAATAAATATTAAAACCGTTTATGGTGAACAACTTCCTGAGCAAAAATTAGCAAAAATTGATGAATTAGAAAAACTAGCACCAACGGTAATGGTGGGCGATGGAATAAACGATGCTCATGCCCTAACAAAAGCTTCTGTAGGTATTTCTATGAGTAAAGCCACACAAGTAGCAGTACATTCTGCACAAATTGTTTTACTTAATGATAAAGACTTATCTCAGGTATATGAAGCTTATCTAATAAGTAAACACACCTTAATAACCATTAAGCAAAATTTATTCTGGGCATTTTTCTATAATGTACTGGCAATACCTGTTGCTGCACTTGGTTTTTTAAACCCTATGGTAGCAGCTTTGGCAATGGCTTTCTCAGATGTAATTGTAGTTGGGAACTCTATACGATTAAAGACTAAGAAATTGAAGTAAATATACTCAACTCACATAATGTGGTTATGGTTTAAATTTTTAACGCAGAGTGGTTGTTTTATTCGTTAAAATTGATATTCCTAAAATTAATCATTCCATTTTCAGGACTATAAATATCATTTTCTCCATCATAGATTACCTGAGTAGAAACCACCTCTTTCCCAACCACTTTTCTAAAATAATCTAACCCTGCTGTAAAATTTTTAGTGAATGCTTTTGCAGATTTTATTTCATAAGCAAATAATTTTGCTCCTTTTTCTTCAATTAAATCTACCTCATGCTGTGATTTATCACGATAAAAATAAAGATTAGGTAATTTACTTTTGTTGTAACGGTTTTTAAAAAACTCCAATACGACCATATTTTCAAAAATTGTTCCTCGTAACGGATGAGTAGAAAGTTGCTGTTCGTTCTCTATTCCTAATAAAAAGCAAGCCAAACCGGTATCATAAAAATAAATTTTGGGGGATTTTACCAATCGTTTACCAATGTTCCTAAAAAAAGGAGGTAATCGAAACAAAATGTATGATGCTTCTAGTACGCTAACCCACTCTTGTATAGTAGGAACAGAAACACCTACTTCATTAGATAAAGTTGAAGCATTAAATTCCGTTCCTACTCTGCCCGCACATAACTTCATAAAAGTTTGAAACCTTGTTATATCTTTCACATTTAACAGTTGACGCACATCCTTTTCTATGTAGGTGTTATAGTAGTTTCTACTAATATCTTGTACCGGAGTTCCTTTTGCCCAAACGGCAGGGTAACCTCCATTTAGCATTAGCATATTTGTATTTTTTTGATTTAAATTTTCACCTAATTCTTGTAAGGATAAAGGAAGTAAAGTAAGCACTGCAGCTCTTCCAGCTAATGACTGGGTAATTCCTTGCATCAACGAAAAATTACTACTCCCTGTAAGTACAAATTTCGATTTATTATTTTCATCTACAATTACTTGAATGTAAGAAAGTAATTCGGGTAAGTGTTGTACTTCGTCAATAATTAACCCCTTTGTATATTGTTTTAAAAATGCTTTAGGCGAAGTTTGAATTTGCTCTCTTAAGCTAACATCCTCTAAATTGACATAATGATAGGCTGAAAATTGATTTTTACACAAAGTTGTTTTTCCAGATTGCCGAGGTCCGGTAACTACAATTACAGCGTACAAGCGTATTAATCGCTCTAATTCTGCTTGTAATTGCCTTTTTAAGAAAATTGATTTTGATGTGGACATATTTTAAGTTAAACTTTAAATTTGCCACAAATGTAGAGAAAAATTTTATACCTAATTATTTCCTGTAAATTTATTTTATTCTAATGCCTCATCATAAACTAAGAAAAAATAAAAAAACCTTTCTCTATAATGTACTGGCAATACCTGTTGCTGCACTTGGTTTTTTAAATCCTATGGTAGCAGCTTTGGCAATGACTTTTTCAGATGTAATTGTTGTAGGAAATTCAATTCGATTGAAAACGAGAAAATTGAAGTAATGCTAAACCTGTCAGGTTTTCTTAAAAAAACAAACTTTTTTAACAATTTTTATAATTCATGTTGTTATTTGTCTTATCTTTAACACATTGGTTTTTAATCTTATTGTTAAATGCTTTCTCAACTTAGGTTAACAATAATGGACTTTATTTTTTTTAAACAACTTGAATTAGTGAAGTTTTTTTGCAAATCGTATGGTTATTTAACTTATCTTTAACACATTGATTTTTTTTTTATTGAGCAGTCTTAATAACAAAAAACATTTTTCTTCGTAAATGGAGTTTTTAAATCTTAAAAATTATCTACAGATGAAAGCATTTAATAAAAAAATATTTGGGATATTTTTAATCTTTGCACTTTTTTTAATAGATGCAAAGGGACAACAAACTAATTGGCTTTGGGCAAACAGTGTAGGAGAAATTTTTTTTAGTGAAACAGGTAGAAGTATTGATATTGATTTAAATGGTAACATCTTCGTTGTAGGTTATTTTCAAAGTCCTAGTATAACTTTTGGAAACTTTATATTGCAGAATGCTGACCAAACTGGGTATAGCTATGATATTTTTATTGTAAAGTATTCGCCAACAGGAAATGTCCTTTGGGCGAAAAGAGCAGGCGGTAATACTTGGGATGAAGGATATGGAGTTTGCACAGATTCTTATGGAAATGCTATCATAACAGGAAGATTTCAGAGTGATTCCATTACATTCGATAACTATACTTTGATTAATGAGGGAGGGAGTGATATTTTTTTAACAAAATTTGACCCGATGGGAAATGTCATTTGGGCAAAAAGAAATGGAGGCAATTCTTTTGAAAGAGGTTATGCCGTTAATACTGATGCAGATGATAATATTTTATTAACTGGTATGTTTTTCAGTCCTTCGATTGTGTTTGGAAATGATACTATCGTTAGATCAGGTAATAATGATGATGTATTTATTGCAAAATATGACTCATCGGGCAATCCTCTATGGGCAAGAAGTGCTCAGGACGCTGTATCGAATGGTGTTAGCACAGATGCACAAGGGAATATTGTGATGTCTGGATGGTTCAATGGAACTACAATTACTTTTGATAATAACGTATTAACCAATACAAGTAATTCTTCAGACATTTTTATCGTAAAGTATGACGCTTACGGAAATGTTCTTTGGGCAAAAAGTGCAGGAGGAACAAATGAGGATAAGTGCATTGGAATTACCATTGATGCATATGGCAACACTTTTATAACGGGATTTTTTAAAAGCTCATCCATTATTTTTGGGAATGACACTTTAACCAATGTATATTATACGGGTTATGTTAATGATGTTTTTGTTGCAAAATATGACTCATTGGGGAATGTTGTTTGGGCAAAAAGTACTGGAGGGACAGGAGGTGATGAAGGTTGGTCTATAGATACTGATGTTAGTGGAAATGTATGGATAACAGGATTCACTAATAATACTGATATTTTAATAGCCGCATATAATACGATTGGGAATCTTATTTTAATAGATAGTGTTGGCACTTCAAACGGTGGTCAAATGGGTTACGGAATTAAATCTGACGGTAGCGGTAATTTGTTTTTAACGGGATGGTATAATAGTCCAACCATAGCTTTTGGAACTAACATTTTAAATAATTCAGACAACACGGGTAATTCTTCGGATATTTATGTTGCAAAGTTGAATTATGTTGTTACAACTTTACATGAAAGTCATAACCTCATGACCACAAATATATTCCCCAACCCCTTTTCCAATCAACTGACTTTTACTTTTTCAGACAACATACAGACAACAGTATTCCTTTACAATTTTTTTGGGCAACAAGTATTACAACAAACATTTACAAATACAATGGTAATAAATACAGCACAACTTGCAAGCGGAATTTACTTTTACGAGTTGCGTAGTGACAAACAAATAATCGCCATTGGAAAAGTTGTTAAATATTGAATAGACAGACCTTGGGAGAGAAATTAACCAGCATTTACCAAAAGTGGCGATTCAGTGGTTAAATCATCCTGGTAGTCAGATAAAAAATTAATTATATAAAAATAACTTGTTGTAAAAGTAGCATCATTTAAAACCTAAAAATTATGAAACAGATAAAACTTATTTTGTTAGTGACACTTTTAACTAACTTTCTTTATGGACAAGTATTAATATAACAACCTGACTCACTCCCATTGTATCAAACAGGGAAAATATATGTCAAGGTTACTAATAATTCTACTATTGAATTAACGGATTCTCCAACATTATCAAGAGGTGATATTCAGAATATATTCAATCAATTTGGTGTCATCAATGTTGAAAAACCTTTTGCAATTCTTAATACGCCTATATTTGACAGAACATATCTGATTACATTTACAGATACGCTCAATGTGGATAGTTTTATAATAAATTTAGAAACTGTTGATGTGATAGAATATGCTGAAAAAGTTCCAATGATGTATGAACAAATAATACCCAACGACCCGTTACAATCAAATACTGGTCAACAGTACTTAAATTTAATTAATGCTAATGGGTCTTCTAATATCTTTCAAACAAATCCGGGTGCTACAGGAAATACTGTTGTAGCCATAGTAGATGATGCTGTTTTAACTACCCATGAAGATTTAGCAGCTAATATTTTTACTTCAAACAGAGATGTAGCTGATTTAGATAACGACCCTAATCCTCCCTTTAGTGGTTCAGCCGCTACAAACGGAACAAGATTTGCCCACGGAACACATGTGGCAGGTATAGCAGGTGCTGTAACAGATAACAATACAGGCATAGCTTCTGTTGGTTGGAGTAATCATATTATGGGTGTTAAAACAAGAGCAAATAGTGATTTTAGTAATGTATTACCTTATGCTTTTGAAGGGGTTGCATGGGCAGTAGCTAATGGAGCTCAGGTAATTAACATGAGTTGGGGAGGTGCTCCGGCAAGCCAAACACACTACAATATACTTACACAAGCTCAAAGTTTGGGAATTGTTTTAGTTGCAGCAGCAGGGAATAATGGGATGGGAAATGCTTTTTATCCTGCGGCTTATGGAGAAGGTACAACAGGTCAATCTTGGGAGATGCTAGATAAAACATTAGTTATTGCTGTAGCGGCACTTGATAATAATAGTGACAGATCAATTTGGACTGGAGGTTTTGGATCCAATTTCGGGGATTGGGTGGACATTGCAGCTTATGGTACAGGCATTTTTAGCTCAATATCTAATTCATTTTTTGGGAGTCCTATAAATAATCAATATAGTAATTTTAATGGCACTTCAATGGCTGCACCCATGGTGTCAGGAGTTGCAGGGATAATGCGTGCGTTTAACCCATCAGCAAGCACCACAGACATTTATAACTGCTTGGTTTATGCTGCTAATCCTGATATTTATAATGCTACGCTACACCCAACGAATACTCAAGGAACATTAGGACATGGGCGGTTGGATGCAGAAGCTGCTTTGCAATGTTTAAGTACGTCTTGTGCCAATAATCCCATTGCAGTAATTTTCCCGAGCTCAACAAGTATTTGTCCTGGAGGAAGTGTAATTTTAACAGCCAACCAAGGAATTTCTTATTTATGGTCAACCGGTGCTACAACGCAAAACATTAATGTTAATACACCTGGTGTTTATTCAGTTACTGTTACATTTGCCGGCAACTGCACGGCAACCACTTCCATCAATATTTCTAACGTAAATACAACACTAATACTTAATGTATTTGAAAATTCAGGCTTTCCAAATGATGGTATTATGTGTGGACCAGGTAGTAGTTCAAACTCATTTTCATTTTGTGCATCAGCAACAGGGTCTAGCTATTCATGGAACCCTTTTGGATTTATGGGGTGGGGGCAATGTACAGGTATTCTTTCATTAGGTTCTGTAGTTCCCTCAACTGAGACTACTACAGTAACGGTTACTGATATGAATGGATGTATAGGACTGAATGGTACAGCCTCCTTTACTGTTCAATCAGTTAATCCTCCCACAATTTCTATTGCACGTTCATCAGCAACTATTTGTGAAGGACAATCTGTTCAACTTACAGCTAGTGGTGCTAATACTTATGTTTGGAGTCCTGCCACAGGGTTGAGTAGTACTACTGGAACAATTGTAACAGCAACTCCATCCACCACTACTACCTATACAGTTATTGGTACAGATGTGAACGGTTGCACGAACACTTTTTCAGCTACAATTACGGTTACTCCAGTTGCTTACACCCACCCCAACGGCATCACCATTTCTTCCAACACTACTTGGACAGGACAAAATTTTAAAATTAATGGTCCTGTTTTTATTGAAGATAATGCTACTTTAACCATAGATGGTGGTAGTGTGATTGAATTTGGACCACAAGGCATTATCCGTAACGACCAGTTTTCTACAGGAGGTGTCCGAAATATTACCAATACCTTAGCTTTAGTAGTAAATAATGCTACATTAACAGGATTAGCAGGTTGCAGCGATAATTTTTGGAAAGGAATTAACATTACCGGTGAAGTTGAAATTACGAATGCAACCATAGAAAATGCTCAAACTGGCATTAATTTACACGATTTATTTGATTTAGGTAACAATACGTTTATTGTAGGTGGTCGTTTAGATATTGCAGGCACCACTTTTAGAAATAACCAACGTGCCATAGTAATGGATGGTTCACGTTTCGGGCGTTTAGCTATTAACAATGGGTCTTTTGAAAATACAACCGCCATACCTAATTCTTTTACCAATCAGGTTGTTTTTATTGCAGGGAGTTCTAGTGACGAATTTATAATTCAAAACACTTCTTTTAATGAAGTTGTTTAAAGTCCTTTGTTAATAAAACACCAATAGTACAATATA
>JAVVER010000025.1:0-29990 GCA_032251145.1 Vicingaceae bacterium
ATTAAATGAAAATAATTTGTAATTTAGAACCGTACTAAAAATGGGAAGCCTACAGACAGATATCATAAATACAAGAAAAAACAACAAAAAATTATACTTAATCATATTTTTAAATTTTTATTATTAATAGCCTAGTTTTTAATTTATAAAGCTTTCTTTTTCTAACCATAACTTACAACAAATATAATAATTATTCAACCAATCGCTCGTTTGTAGCCAGTGATATTATTTATCATACAAAACAATAGACGCTTCACGTCTTTTTATGAAGTATAATTGACTTCTAAGTACTTTCCGTCCTTTGCGAAAACTTGGTGTCTTTGCGGTTAAAACTTTCAAATTACAAAAGCAATAAACTTTACTTTTATCATGATTGAAACGACCATGAGCATAAACTTTCTCTATAAGAGGATGATTATTTTGGTCGTTCCATCTGACCGATAAAAAATAATAAAAATAAACATATGAAACATTATCTTTGCACCATGATAGAAATGCAAAGCATAATAGAAAACGCTAAAAACATAGTGATAACAACCCATAAGGGACCTGATGGAGATGCTATTGGTTCTTCGTTGGCGTTGTATCATTTACTAAACCAATTAGATAAAAATGTTTCGGTAATTGTTCCCGATGCTTTTCCTGATTTTTTAAATTGGATGGAAGGTTCCGACAATGTTATTTGTTTTGATAAAAACCAAGAACAAGCAGAAAAATTAATTGATGCTGCCGAAGTTATTTTTTGCTTAGATTACAACGCTTTAAACAGAATAGGTGGTATGGGAAGTGTGCTGGAAAAAGCTACAGGAATTAAAGTAATGATAGATCACCATCAAGATACGCAAGATTTTGCTCAACATTATTTTGTAGATACCGATTGTTGTTCTACCGCTCAGCTAGTTTATGAATTTATCCATAAAATTAATAAAGAACAGTTGCTGAATAAGGCAATTGCTACTTGTATTTACTGTGGAATAATGACAGATACTGGTTCTTTCAGATATCCATCCACCACTGCGGAAACGCACCGAATAATTGCTCATTTAATAGAATGTGGAGCAGAAAATTCTCTTATTCATCAGGAAGTTTACGATAATAATACTACCGACAGATTAAAGTTGTTGGGTTATGCATTGAGCAACAAAATGCAAGTTTTTGAAAAACATCAGTTGGCATATATTGCACTTTCTGCAAAAGAAATGAATGACTTTAATTTTAAGAAAGGCGATACCGAAGGCTTGGTAAATTATCCTTTATCTATTAAAGGCATAAAAATGTCAGTTTTATTAACCGAAAAAGAAGATGGTATAAGAATTTCATTTCGCTCTAAAAATGAGGTATATGTAAATAAAATTGCTCAAGAACATTTTGGTGGTGGCGGACATGTGTATGCTGCGGGAGGAATTTCTACTTTATCGTTAGAAGAAACCATTAAAAAATTAGAAGAAATACTTTTAAAATGATGTTCAACAAATATATCATCACTTATTTTTTAATAGGATTATTCTCTTTGTGCCTATTATCGTGCGAAGAAGATAAACCTATAGAAAAGCCTGATACAAAAAAAGTAAAAGAAGCATTAATAGAAGCCAACAAGCAAGCAGTAGAGAAAGAACAGCGACAAATAAACGGCTATATTGAAAGAAGAAAATTAGATGTAATTAGTACAGGAACAGGTGTTCATTATCAAATAATAAAGAAAGGCGAAGGAGAAAAAGCGGTAGAAGGAAAAAAAGCAGTAGTAAGTTATGAGGTTAGCTTAATAGATGGAACAATGGTTTATTCAACTAAAGAAAAAGGTCCTGAAGAATTTATGGTAGGTGAAGATAATGTAGAAACAGGTTTGCACGAAGCAATTACTTACTTACACGTGGGAGATAGAGCCATTATTATTATTCCATCTTACTTGGCTCATGGCTTGGCAGGGGATTTTGATAAAATTCCTGTCCGCTCTACCATAATTTATAATTTAGAGCTAATCGCAATTAAATAAAGTACCATGCAAAAACTGCTTATTCTTTTTGGAGTTGTATTGTTGTTTTCTTGCGTGAAAAACAATCAACAAACTACAGAACTAACAGAAGGTATTTCTTACCAACTCTTGGCTTTTGATGATAGCAAAAAAACTGCGGAAAGTAAAGATTTTGTGAGTGCATCATTACAATTGTTTGATGGCGATAGTTTGCTTTTTAATAGATTTCATCAACATACATTTGCTATTGAAGGAGAATTGTTTACTACCTTGTTTTCTGTGTTAAAACCGGGAGATAGTGCTGTTTTTAACATTGCTCCACATTGGCTAAATGAAGATTTTTTCGATCTTCAGTTGCCTGCAGTAGCCAACGATACCTTGCATTTATTTATTAAGGTAAACCAGTATTTTTCTGAAGAAGAACATCAAGTATTTTTAAGTGAACAAGATGAAGATTTAATAGAGCATGAATATATTACTTGGTATCTAAATAGATTTTTTAAATCGGAATACATTAAAAGAGGTGGGGTATATATTTTCCCGATAAATAAAACCGATGGAAAAAAAGTAGCTTATGGAGATTTTATCAGAATAAAATATAATGGTTATTTCTTAAACCATGTACCACTTGATAAAGCTGATGAAGGGACGGTTTTGGATTTTGAATATGGAACACCCAATCAGGTTATTAAAGGGATAAATATAGTAATAAAAGGCATGAGAGTTGGCGAGAAAGTGAAAATAATAGTACCTTCGCAACTTGCTTTTGGAGAATATGGCTCATCAACAGGCATAGTACCTCCAAAAACTCCATTAGTTTTTAATTTGGAGTTGAGCGAAATAATGAAATCTTTTAATCAATAAATAAAAACAATTTAAATCTAACTATGAAAAAAATTACATTACCTGCATTAGCTTTACTAACGTTAGCAGCGTGCAACAATTCTGGTTCGACTGATAAAAAAGTGGAACTTACTACTAATATTGATTCTGTAAGTTATGCTATAGGTATGAACTCAGCAACCGGATTAAAAGAAAATGTTCCGGAAATTAATATGGATGCTTATTTGAGTGGTTTTAAACATCAAGCAGATTCAGGAGTTACTTTAATGACTACTGAAGATGTTGAAGCAGTTTTACAGGCTTACTCAATGAAAAGACAAATGAAACAAATGGAAGAGCAACAAAGACAACAAGAAGCTCAGTTTGGTAATGTTAAAGAAGAAGGAATTAAATTCTTAGAAGAAAACAAACAAAATCCTGATGTTAAGGTTACTGCTAGTGGATTACAATACATTGTATTGAAAGAAGGAAAAGGTAAAAACCCGACAGCAGCATCTGTAGTTAAAGTACATTATCACGGAACTACACCTGATGGAACAGTTTTTGACAGTTCGGTAGAAAGAGGTGAACCAATAGAGTTTGGATTGAACCAAGTAATTGCAGGATGGACAGAAGGTGTTCAATTAATGAAAGAAGGTGCAAAATACAAATTCTTTATCCCTCAAGAATTAGCATACGGAGCTAATGCTCCACAAGGCGGACAAGGACCAATTAAACCTTTTATGCCATTGGTTTTTGAAGTTGAGTTAATTCAAGTAGTGAAGTAATAAATAAACAAAAAGTGCATATAGAGAAATTTCTCTATATGCACTTCAAGTTAACCTAATAAAACTAAATAGTATGCAAAAATCAATTATTAAAGCAAGTTTGTTTTCTGCAGTAGTATTATTAGCATCAGCTAATGTACAGGCACAGAAAAAAGACAAAAAAGAGAAGCAAAAGAAAACTAAAACAGAAAAAGTTGACAAAAATGCTTTCCAACTAAAAAATCAGTTAGATTCAGTTAGTTATAGTGTTGGATTAAACATGGGAGCAAGTATTAAACAAGAGTTTAGTGAAGCAGAGTTGAAAGCTTTAATGAAAGGTATTGAAGCTGCTTTTACTGATACCAATTATTTAATCACTCAAGAGCAATCTCCAGAAGTTATACGTCCGTATTTTCAAAAAAAACAAGAAGCTGCTCAAGCTGAAAAACTAAAACAGTTTGATGCTGTGAAAGCTGAGGGTGTTAAGTTTTTAGAAGATAACAAAAAAAAACCAAATGTTAAAGTTACTCCAAGTGGGTTACAATATATTGTTATAGAAGAAGGAACAGGTAAACAGCCTACTGCTACTTCTAAAGTTAAAGTACACTACCATGGAACAACTCCAGACGGAACTGTGTTTGATAGCTCGGTAGAAAGAGGTCAGCCAATTGAATTTGGATTAAATCAAGTAATTCCAGGTTGGACTGAAGGTGTGCAGCTAATGAAAGAAGGAGCAAAATACATGTTAATAATCCCACAAGAATTAGCTTACGGAGCGAATGCACCACAAGGAGGTAAAGGACCAATTAAACCTTTTATGCCTTTGGTTTTTGAAGTAGAATTAATTCAAGTATTAGATTAATAAACACGGTTAAATAAACTTAAAGTCCTAAGATTAATTTCTTAGGACTTTTTTTGTACAATAATGCTGATTAGAAATAATTTAAACTTTAAAAGGTTTTTATATATAATTCAATGATTACATTTGTCCTCTTTTTTAATAGACTATGAGAATAATAATTGCCGGAGCCGGAGAAGTAGGTTTTCACTTAGCCAAAATGATGTCGAGCGAGTCGCAAAACATCTATATTATTGATGAAAATGAAGACCGAGTAAACTATGTACAAGCTCATTTAGATGTGTTTTGTGTGTTAGGAGACGCAAAAGATTTAGAAGTTTTAAAAGAAAACAAAATCAGTTCTTGTGATTTACTAATAGCAGCAACATCTTCCGAAGAAACTAATTTATTGGTTTGTATAACCGGAAAAAAATTAGGAGCAAAAAGAACCATTGCCAGAATTAATAACTATGAAGGCATTGGTACAAGTATGCGTGTATTTTACGAATCTTTAGGAGTTGATAATATTATTTCCCCTGTGGAACTAGCCTCAAAAGAGATAAATAGATTAATTACCCAATCTGCTTTTACTAATGATTACGAATTTGAAGGCGGAAAACTTTCCGTTTTTGGTATTCCCATTTGCGACAAATCACCATTAAAAGATAAATCTGTTGTTGAAACAGCTTATTTAAATCCTAACCGTTCTTTCAAACCCTTATTTTTATTAAGAGGAGAAAAAACAATATTAATACAAGCCTCTACAGTGTTGAAGGAAAATGATATTGTTTACTTTATTTCCACACCAGAGAGTATTCCTTTAATTACTAAAATTTGTGGTCAGCAGTTTTATGATATTAAAAATATTATGATTTTGGGAGCAAGTAGAATAGGAGTACTTACTGCCGAGATTCTTGAAAAAGATTACAATGTAATTTTAATTGAAGAAGATAGAAACAAAGCCACAAGAATAGCAGATCAACTGAAACATACCTTAGTTATAAATGCTGACGGAACTGATGTTTCTGTATTAGAAGAAGAAAATATAGCCGAAATGGATGCATTTATTGCTGTTACAGGCGATTCTGAAACCAACATTATTTCTTCTTTAATTGCTAAATCTCATGGTGTTAAAAAAACCATTGCAGGAGTAGAAAACATAGATTACATCAACCTTTCTCACAATATTGGAATAGATACGCTTATCAATAAAAAAATTATAGCCGCCAACAATATTTTTACCTATTTAAGAAAAGGTGTAAGTGCTATTGCTAATTTTCATGGTGTTGATGGAGAAATTATTGAGTTTAACGTTAGAGCCAACACCAAAATCCTTTCAAAACCTTTAAGAGAATTGAAATTACCTGAAACCGTTGGTATTGCTGGTGTTGTTAGGAATAATAAAGGATTTATTCCATTTGGAGGTTTTCAGTTAGAAGAAAACGATAAAGTAATTGTATTTTCAAATAAAGAAAGTATTTCAGAATTAGAAAATCTCTTCAACTAAATAAAAAGTGTCTAGGAATCTTATAAATATCAAAGTTGTATTCAATGTTATTGGCAATCTGATTATAATTACAGGATTACTAATGGCGTCAGCTGTTCCTTTTTCTTTGTATTATGGAGAAGGAGATTTATATCCATTAATTTTATCTTCTTTAACAACCCTTTTTTTTGGACTCATCATTAAATTAAGAACTCAAAAACATAAAAATGATGAAGTTAAAAAAAGAGAAGGGTATTTAATTGTAGCTTTTGGTTGGTTAGCCATGACCATTTTTGGTTCGTTACCTTATGTTTTTTCTAATGCCATCCCTGATTATACGAATGCTTTTTTTGAAACTATTTCGGGCTTAACCACAACGGGGGCTTCTATTTTAAATGATATAGAATCTGTTCCCAAAGGAATTTTGTTTTGGCGAAGTATGACACAATGGATTGGAGGTATGGGGATTATAGTCTTAACCATTGCTATTCTACCACTGCTTGGTGTTGGAGGAATGGAGCTGTTTGCTTCAGAAGCTCCTGGACCTACCAAAGATAAAATTCATCCTAGAATTAAAGAAACAGCGAAAAGATTGTGGTTGATTTATTTTTCTTTAACAGCTATTCAGTGCGTATTGTTACTTTTTGGAGGAATGGATTTTTATGATGCTATTAATCATTCTCTAACTACCATGTCAACAGGTGGTTTCTCTACCAAACAAGCAAGTATTGGGCATTTTGATTCTGCATATATTCAGTATGTTATTATTTTGTTTATGTTTTTGGCAGGAACAAACTTTACCTTACTTTATTTTGGTTTTAAGCTGAATTTTAAAAAGTTTTGGATTAATGATGAATTCAAGTGGTATGTAGCAGCTATAATAGTGTTGTGTTTTGTAATTCTTCCTACCGTTTATTTTGTATATGGTAGAGCCGATGGAGTTGAAGCCTCTTTTAGAGCCGTATTGTTTCAGGTAACCAGTATTATTACAACAACGGGTTATTCTACATCAGATTTTACCTTATGGGGTTCTTTTGTAACTTTTTTGTTTTTTCTATTATTATTTACTGGAGCAAGTGCAGGTTCTACAAGTGGAGGGATGAAATTAGTAAGAATTGTATTGCTAATGAAGAATGGTTTTTTAGAATTTAAAAGAAGATTGCATCCAAATGCGGTAGTTCCAGTACATTTAAATGGAGTAGGAGTATCTCAAAAAATTATTTATAACTTACTGGCATTTGTGTTTTTCTATCTCTTTTTGTTTGTAACAGGTGCTATTGTTGTTACTTTTTTTGGTGTTGACTTTACAGAAGCATTAAGTGCTGTTGCCACCTCTATTAGTAATGTTGGTCCAGGTATTGGCAGTATTGGTCCATCATCATCATTTTCTCACTTACCCGATGGTGTAAAATGGGTACTATCCTTCTTAATGTTAGTAGGAAGATTAGAGCTTTTTACCATTACTATTTTATTTACACCTTACTTTTGGAGGTTAAAGTAATAATTATATCTACCTCCTTTCAACATAAGCATGTTTAAAAGTAGTTGGTAAAATCCTAGTGTTTTACCTCATATTCTAACTACTTTTAAGTTAATTTGTATAGCATTGAATTTTAATACTAAATATTATGGAATTAACTTTTTACGGACACGCTTGTTTCTCTGTTAAAACACAAGGTAACATCATACTTTTTGACCCTTTTATTTCGCCCAACCCTAAAGCAGCACATATTGATGTAACTACTTTAGCAGCCGATTACATTTTATTATCTCACGGACATGAAGATCATGTGGCTGATGCTGAAAATATTGCCAAAAGAACAGGGGCAAAACTGGTTTCTAATTTCGAGATTGTAAGTTGGTACGAGAAAAAAGGAATAGAAAACGTTCATCCGATGAACCACGGTGGAAAGTGGAAATTTGATTTTGGTACAGTAAAATATACCAATGCAATTCATTCGAGCATGTTGCCCGATGGTAGTTACGGAGGAAACCCTGGAGGTTTTATTATAAATACTTCAAAATCTTTCTATTACTCTGGAGATACAGCTCTTACAATGGATATGCAATTAATAGGAAACACTGAAAAACTAGATTTTGCTGTTTTACCTATTGGAGATAACTTCACTATGGGAATAGAGGATGCAATAACAGCTGCAGAATTTATTAATTGTAATAAAATAATTGGCGTTCATTACGATACGTTTGGGTACATAGAGATTAACAAAAATGAAGCGATAGATAAATTCAAATCTCGTGGTAAAGAACTAATTTTGCCTGAAATTGGGGAAACCATAAAACTTTAATAAAAACATTACACAATACATAAACTAAATAGAATACTATGGGTAAAATTATTGCAATATCTAACCAGAAAGGAGGAGTAGGAAAAACTACCACAGCCATTAATTTAGCTGCTGGTTTAGGGGTTTTAGAGTACAAAGTACTTTTAGTAGATGCTGACCCTCAGGCGAACTCAACATCAGGAGTTGGTTTTGACCCTCGAAACATTAAAAATAGTATTTACGAATGTTTAATTAATGAAATTGAACCTACAGATGCTATTTTACATACAGATTCGCCTAATTTAGATATTTTACCTGCTCATATAGACTTGGTTGGAGCTGAAATAGAGCTTATTAACATGCCTAATAGAGAGCACATGATGAAAAATGCTTTTAGCAGTATTAAAGATAAATATGATTTTATCATTATAGATTGTTCTCCATCATTAGGATTAATTACCATCAACTCGCTTACAGCAGCAGATTCAGTTATTATTCCAATTCAATGTGAATATTTTGCATTAGAAGGCTTAGGAAAATTGCTGAATACCATAAAAATTATTCAAGAAAGATTAAACCCAGACTTGGATATAGAAGGCTTGTTGTTAACTATGTATGATGTTAGATTGAGATTGTCTAACCAAGTAGTGGAAGAGGTTAAAACACACTTCCAAACCATGATGTTTGACACTATTATTCAGAGAAATACTACATTAGGAGAAGCTCCAAGTCATGGTAAGACTATTATTATGCACGATGCAAGTAGCAAAGGGTCTATCAATTATTTAAATTTAGCCAGAGAAATTCTTCAAAAGAATAACATGACTAAAATGAGTGAAGAAGAAAAAATTATAGCCTTAGAAGATGAGTAAGAAACCAGCATTAGGAAGAGGTTTAGGAGCATTATTACAAAATGCTGATACCGATATAACATCTAAATCGAAACTAGATTTACCAGCAAGTAACAACCATGTAGTTGGTTCAGTTTCCACTATTGCCATAGCTCAAATTGAAGCCAATCCTTTTCAGCCAAGAACACAGTTTGAGAAAGAAGCTTTATTAGAACTTTCAGAATCTATTAAAGAACACGGAATTATACAGCCTGTAACGGTTAGAAAGTTAGGGTATGATAAATACCAACTGATTTCAGGAGAAAGAAGGTTTAGAGCATCTCAAATTGCAGGATTAACAGAAATTCCTGCTTTTATTAGAATTGCTAACGACCAAGAAATGCTTGAAATGGCGTTGGTTGAAAATATTCAACGACAAGATTTAGATGCTATAGAAGTGGCTTTTAGTTATCAAAAATTAATTGAAGAATGTAATTTAACGCAAGAACAATTGAGTGAAAAAGTTAGTAAAAAGCGTTCAACTGTAGCAAATTACCTTAGATTACTTAAACTCCCTGTTGAAATACAATTAGCCATCAGAACCAAAGAAATTTCTATGGGACATGCAAGGGCATTAATCAACATTAGCGAAGAAAAAAAGCAACTACAAATTGCCAAAAGAATTATTCAGGAAGGACTTTCTGTTCGTCAGGTAGAAGAATTGGTTAAAGATGAAAAAGTAAAAGATGTAGAGAAAAAATCTACTTCAAAAGCTCCATCAACCTTATCTTTTACCAATCAAAAAATAATGGAAGACTTAAGCAATATCTTACAAACTAAAGTACAAATTCAAAAAAATAAAGAAGGTAAAGGAAAACTAATTATTCCTTTTACCACCGAAGATGATTTAGAGCGAATTGCTGAATTATTAGGTTTTTAATAGTGAATAACACTAACTTTTAATGTTATCTCTTGTTTTAAAATAAGAAGACTGTTAAAAAAATAAAGCAATACTACTTTTTGCAAGACCAGAAACATGGCAAAGAATAAGAAAATAGAAGTAAAAGGAAGGGAAATAAGCCTCTATTCGGATAAAGCAAATGACTATATATCGCTTACTGATATTGCAAAACACAAAGATGCGAAGCATACTGACAGTATTATACAAAATTGGATGCGTAACCGAAATACAGTTGAGTTACTTGGTTTTTGGGAGCAATTATATAACTCTAATTTTAAACCCCTCGAATTCGAGGGGTTAAGAAAACAAGCAGGTCTCAACAGCTTTGTATTAACTCCAAAAAGGTGGATAGAAACTACTAATGCTATAGGTGTCATATTCAAACTTATTAATCAAGGTTTGAAACAGCCTAATCGATTGCAGCAACTTAATGAAGTAGCTATTGCTCAAATGACTTCTTTGCTCAATCATAAAAGCACAAAAAAACTCATATAGTATGGCTAAAATCGTTTTAGAAAAATTAGTTTTTTTGCTGTTGCTATTTAGTTTAAACACTATTTACGCCCAAGATTCCTTAACGGTAAACTCCAACAACAATAAAGTTCCTGATACCTTATTGATAGACATTGCCAAACCTCATTCTCCGGCAAAAGCTGCTATTATGAGTACTATTCTTCCAGGATTAGGACAAGCCTACAATAAAAAATATTGGAAAATCCCCATAATTTACGGAGCAATAGGAACTTCCATTTATTTTGCAGTAGAAAACAATAAAACCTACGACAGGTTTAAAACAGCATTGAGTGAGCGATTGGATAATGACCCCAATACTGTTGATGAGTTTGATGGTCGTTTATCTGTTCAAAGTTTAGAGTCTAATTTGAATTTTTACCAACGAAATAGAGATTTATCCATTATTGTGGCTGGCATTTTTTATGTGCTAAATATTGTAGATGCCAGTGTAGATGCACATTTGTATTCTTTCCCAAAAAACGATAACCTTTCATTAAGAATAGTTCCAACTACACAATTAACAGCCAATAATAACATAATGCATGGAGCTAGTTTAGTATTTAATTTTTAGTAATGACAGCAAGTATCAGTATCGAATCAATAAAAAAATTACTAGACCATCAGGTTTTTGAAGTGATTAAAAAAGCTTCTGCACAATTAGGCGTAGAAAGCTATGTAATAGGCGGTTTTGTTAGAGATTTTTTATTAGACAGACCTTGTAAAGACATCGACATTGTTTGTAAAGGTTCCGGAATAGCTTTAGCCGAAAAAGTAGCTGAATTAATAGGAAACTCAACAAAAGTAACTGTTTTCAAAAACTTTGGAACTGCCATGTTGCAGTATAAAGACTATGAAGTAGAATTTGTTGGAGCAAGAAAAGAATCTTATCAGAGAAACTCCAGAAAGCCCATAGTAGAGGACGGTACCTTGCAAGATGACCAAAACCGAAGAGATTTTACCATTAATGCGTTAGCCATCAGCTTAAATGAAACCAATTACGGAGAACTTATTGATCCGTTTAATGGTATTGATGATTTAAAAAATAAACGTATTGTAACGCCTTTAGATCCTGATATTACTTACTCAGACGATCCTTTGCGTATGATGCGGGCCATACGTTTTGCTGCTCAACTTCATTTTATTATAGAAGAAACTTCTTTGCAATCCATCGCTAAAAATAAAGAACGCATTAAAATTGTTTCTCAAGAAAGAATTATTGATGAGTTGAATAAAATTATTCTTACCAAAAAACCATCCGTAGGTTTTAAATTATTGTTTGACACAGGTTTGTTGGCAATTATTTTCCCGGAAATGGATAACCTGAAAGGAGTGGAGGTAATTAACGGAAAAGCCCATAAAGATAATTTTTACCACACCATTCAGGTGTTGGATAACATTGCTCCCAATACCGATAACTTGTGGCTAAGATGGGCTGCTATTTTGCACGATATTGCCAAACCAGCAACCAAACGATTTGACAAAAAAGTAGGGTGGACCTTCCACGGACATGAAGACAAAGGAGCTAAGATGGTTCCTAAAATTTTTAAAGCACTAAAACTTCCGTTAGATGCCAAAATGAAGTATGTTCAGAAGTTGGTTAGGCTCCACCTCAGACCAATAGCTTTAGTAAAAGAAACCGTTAGCGATAGTGCTGTTAGAAGGTTGTTGTTTGAGGCAGGAGAAGATATTGATGATTTAATGACTTTGTGCAATGCAGATATTACTTCTAAGAATAAGCAAAAAGTCTTAAAATATTTGGCTAACTTTGAATTAGTTAAAGAAAAACTAAAAGAAGTTGAAGAAAAAGATCAGCTAAGAAATTGGCAACCACCCATAACAGGGGAATTGATTATGGAAACCTTTAACCTTAAGCCATGCCGAGAAATTGGCATAATTAAAGAAGCCATAAAAGAAGCCATTTTAGAAGGTGATATAGAAAATAACTACGAAGCAGCTTATCAGCTAATGCTTCAAAAAGGAAAAGAATTAAATTTAAAAACCGCATAACTATTATAGCAATGAGCATTTATAAGTTTAGAGTTCTGATTGAAGGAGAAAAACAAGTTTTTAGAGACATTGAGATTAAGAGTGACCAAAACTTTGAAGTATTTCACCAATCTATTTTAAAAGCATTTGATTTTGATAACGAGCAAATGGCTTCCTTTTATTTAAGCGATTACGATTGGAATAAAGGGCAGGAAATTTCTTTGTTTGACATGAGCATGTCTGATGAGGAAAAAGTATTGCAAATGAGTGAAACCCCAATAAAATCCATCATTAATTGTGTAGGTGGACATTTATTATATACCTACGATTTTTTAAACATGTGGAATTTCTTTATTGAATTGATAGAAATTTCGGTGAAAGAAAAAGAAGGTGAGTTTCCTCAGTTAGTTTATAGCGAAGGCGTAGCTCCAAGCCAGAGTACTAGAAATAGCGTGCTTTCTGATGAAGAAATCATGAACGAAATATTGAAAGCTGAAGGACTGGATGAAGACAGTTTAAAAAACACCGATGAACCTTTTAATGATGATATCTTTGAAGGTTTTGATGATTTTGAAGACTACCAATAAATAAAAATGAACTCCAAGTTTTTAGTGGTTATTGCAGGACCTACGGCAGTTGGGAAAACAGCTTTAGCAGTAGAACTTGCACAGCATTTCCGTACAGCGGTTATTTCTGCCGATTCACGACAGTTTTATAAAGAAATAGCCATTGGTACAGCCAAGCCCACTCCCGAAGAAATGAAAGGAGTAAAGCACTATTTTGTAGATTCTCATTCTATTCACGATGAAATAAATGTAAACGACTACGAACAGCAAGTACTTCAGTTGCTCCAACAGCTTTTTAAAGATAATGATGTAGTTATACTTACTGGTGGCTCAGGATTGTATATTGATGCTGTTTGCGATGGTTTTGATGATGATTTACCTGAAGGAAACAAACAACTTAGAAAAGAACTAGAAGCACTTAAAGATAAGTATGGCATAGCCTTGCTTCAAGAAAAATTAAAGCAATTAGACGAAGATTTTTATAACGAGATAGACTTAGCCAACACCAAACGATTGTTTAGAGCAATAGAAGTCTGTATGCTCAGTAAGCAGAAGTATTCCTCACTACGTAAAGGCAAGAAGAACCCAAGAGCATTTAACACCATTAAAATAGCCTTAAACCGACCAAAAGAAGAATTAAATGAGCGAATTAATCAGCGGGTGGATATAATGATGCAAGAAGGCTTATTGGAAGAAGCCGAAAAAGTACACCCCTACAAAGATAAGGTAGCCTTAAAAACAGTTGGTTACAGAGAATTGTTTGCCTATTTTGAGGATGAAACTACCTTAGCAGCAGCCATAGAGAAAATAAAAACCAATACCCGTAGGTATGCCAAAAGACAAATAGCTTGGTTTAAAAGAAACAATAACAATTACCATTGGTTCCAACCTGAGCAACAAGCGGAAATAATACAATTGATTGAGGAAAAATTTATTGAATATAATTTAAGTTCGATGCGGTAAAACGAGCTGCATTTAAAAGTTTATCACACAGTAGGGAGGTTAAATTTAGCTAAATATCAACCACTTGAAAACAAAATGAGTTCTGTTACGATATTAAAAATCGGAAGTTTTATTTAAAAACTGACCTAATTTAGAAATAGGTTTAAGGATTAAGGTAAAAGGATGCGGCTTTAAGCCATTTATTAACCAAGCTTTTTTATCTTCTCTATTAGCTCGAATTCGGTTTTTTAAACTAGCATTGCTAATACCGCCAACACGCATTTTTACAATAACACGAGGTAAATAAGTTAATGAAATTTCGTGCTTGTGTATAAAGCGAAGCATCAATTCGTAATCGGCAGCAGAAGTAAAATTGAGGTTAAACTTACCATATTGTTGGTAAATTTCCTTTTTGACAAAAAATGTAGGGTGGGGAGGCATCCAACCTTTTAAAAACATTCCTCTTTTATATTCATTGGATTTCCAAAGACGAGTGATTTTGTCGGTATTTTCGTTGTCAACATAATGTAAGTCAGCGTAAAGTCCGTCTGCTTTAGTTTGCTGTAACTGATTTACCACATCTTCAATCACATTATTGTCAGTATAAAAATCATCAGAATTTAAATTACCTATAATATCACCAGTAGCCAAACCAATACCTTTGTTGATGGCATCATAAATACCATTATCTTTTTCAGAAACAATTAGAGAAATCTTGTTTTTGTATTTATTAATTATGGAAAGAGTAGCATCAGTTGATTTACCATCAATAACTATGTATTCTAAGTTTTTATAAGTTTGATTAATTACCGATAGAATGGTATCTTCGATAGTTTTTTCACTATTGTAACAAACAGTTATGATAGAAATTTTGGGTTGCATTAAGGCAAATGTACATCTTTTTAATAATAATGCGGTTGGTTGAATAATTTAACATTTTATCAACAATCTGTTAATAACTATTAGTGATGAAAGTAAGCAACAAAAACTTATTTTGATTATAATAAGCTAATTTTGACAAAAATAATTCTGTTTATGAATTATATTAAAAATAGAATATTAATTAAAAACTATATTTATGAAAAATCGCTACAAAATTTTTTTAAAAGTATTTACGCTATTTAGCTTTTTTACTTTTATGTTAAATTACAATGCTTATGCACAATTTGGTTGTGGAACAGGTGTTGTAATTACAAATGGATATACCCAAATGGGGATAACAACATCAGGTACAGCTGGTATCGAAGATTGGAATACCAATCCGACAGGAACTTCTATTAATGCATCCTATTGGGATGATGATGTGTATTTATTTCAATATACAGCAGGTGCTACTGCTGAAAATATTTCGATGACTATTTTCACGAGAAATGGTTGGAATGGTATTGGAATATTTGACGATTGTACTGGGACAACTTTTTCAACTGAGTTGGACGCAGATGGTTCATCTACTGCCAATGTTTCAAGAACAGTTTCTGCTACTATAGCTGCTGGAAATACTGTATATATTGCCGTTGGGCAATGGGGAACTCCAGATGATTTAGATTTTGATGTAACTGATTTTACAGTTACTCAAATTTTATGTCCAGACCCAACAGCTTTAACTGCTACCAACTTAACTGCAACTTCAGCAGATTTAGCTTGGACGGAAAACGGCACGGCAACTACTTGGGATATAGAATGGGGGGCAGCAGGCTTTACTCCAACAGGAACTCCAAACATTATAGGTACTACTACTAATCCTCTTAACTTAACAGGCTTAACCGCACAAACTGATTATGATTTTTATTTAAGAAGTGATTGTGGTGTTAATGGAACTACTGCTTGGATTGGTCCTTATACTTTTACCACAGCTTGTGCTACACAATTAGCAGGTACTTATACTATTGGAGCAACAGGAAACTATGCTACTTTTACAGATGCAGTAAATGCTTTGTCTTGTGGTATTTCTGCACCAGTAATTTTTAATGTTTTAACAGGTTCAGGCCCTTTTAATGAGCAAATTACTCTTACTCCTGTGTTAGGAGCAAGTGCTACCAATACTATTACTTTTAATGGTAATGGAGAAACAATAACATTTTCTACAACAACATCACCTAATAACTATATTATTCGTTTAGATGGTGCTGATTATATTACTATTGATAATTTAAATGTAGTCTCTCAATCAACTACCAACAATTTTGCATTTCATTTAATTAATGATGCAGACTTTAATACCATAAACAATTGTACTATTGATTTAACTTCTACCTTTTCGAGTTCGGGAACTACTAATGCCGGTATAGTTGTTTCTGGAAGTTTAACTAGTGCTACAACTGCTGGGTCTTCAGGAACAGATAATACCTTTACTAATAATACTATTTTAGGTGGTTATTATGGTATTACTATTAACGGAGCATCTTCAACGGTTAACTCATTAAATAATACAATTACTAATAACGATATTCAGAATTACTACACTTATGGTTTATATTTAAGAAGTATATCTAGTTCTACTATTAGTAATAATGAAATGTCAAGAATGACTAGATCACCTTTGGGGTCTTTTTATGGAATTTATTTTATTACTAGTGGAGAAAATAATTTAATTGAAGCCAACGAAATTCATGATGCATTTACGGGTGAAGGAGGAATTTCAACAAGCTTAGCTTACCCTATTTTTCATAGTTCAGTAGATGCCACAGTAGGAAATGCTAACAAGGTGGTTAATAATCTAATCTATAACATTAACACTAATGGTATTATTTATGGTTTATATAATTTAGGTAGTGATGGTGTACATTATTATCACAATACAGTTTCTATAGATGATGCTGCTTCTACAGCAGGAACCACAAGAGGTTTTTATCAAACTACTACTGCATCAGATATTGAGTTTAAAAATAATATTATAACTGTTACTAAGGGAGGCACAGGAACTAAACATTGTATTTATTTCAATGCTGCAGCTTCCACTATAACTAGTAATAATAATGTTTTCTACATTAATGCACCAGCAGGAACAAATAACTTAGGTTTTTTAACTGCCAACCAAGCTAACTTAGTAGATTGGCAAACTGCTTCATCACAAGATGCTAGTTCTTCTGATGCAGATCCTATTTATGCTAATATTTTATCTAACGATTTAACTCCAACTAATGCAGCTATTGACGGTATTGCTGATGCAACTGTTGGTGTGGTAACTGACTTTTTTGGAATAGCAAGAGCTGTTACACCAGATCCTGGTGCAATAGAGTTTACACCCCCATCTTGTGCTCAACCATCAAATTTAGCAGTAATAAATGTTACTAATTCTTCTGCTGATTTAGGTTGGACAGAAAATGGAACAGCAACAATTTGGGATATAGAGTGGGGAGTTGCTGGTTTTACACCAACAGGTACTCCAACCATAGTAGGAACTACCACTAATCCTCACAACATTTCAGGGTTAACAGATTTAACAACATACGACTTTTATGTAAGAGCTGATTGTGGTGGAACAGAAAGTGCATGGTCAGGACCATTTAGTTTTACTACTACTTGTGGAACGCCTTTAGCAGGAAACTATACTATAGGTGCTACCGGAACTTATCCAACATTTACAGACGCTGTTAATGCTTTATTGGCTTGTGGTATTTCTGCACCAGTTGTATTTGATGTATTAACAGGTTCAGGTCCTTATAACGAACAAGTAACAATTACTCCAGTAACAGGAGCAAGTGCTACTAATACCGTTACGTTTAACGGAAATGGAGAGACCATAACATCTACAACCGCTACAGGTAGTAGATCCTTAATTTTATTAAATGGAGCTGACTACATTACTATTAATGATTTAGTTTTAGTACCACAATCAACTACCAATAACTTTACTATTCAGTTAACAGATGATGCAGATTTCAACACTATTAATAACTGTACTATTAATTTAACAGCTGCTATTAGTAGTACATTAACCACTAATGCAGGTATAGTAATTTCAGGAAGTTTAACAAGTGCTACTTCAACATTGGCATCAGGAAGTAACAATACAATTACTAATAACACCGTAATAGGTGGTTATTATGGTATAACACTTTCAGGTGCTAATAATAATTTAGTAAGTAATAATGATGTTCAAGATTTCTATTCTTTTGGAATTTATCATAATGCTGCTAATGGCAATGATGTTATGAATAATACGATTAGTCGTCCAAACAGAACAAGTGTTACAACATTTAATGGTATATACTACACAGGAAGTGGAGAAAATAACTTAGCTGAAGCTAATGAGATTTTCAATCCAATGGGAGGGAATACAACAAGTACTTCTGCAATATACCCTATTTATCATACAGGAGTAGATGCTACTGTAGGTAATGAAAATAAAGTAATTAACAACATCATTCATTCTATAAATGGAAATGGAATTATATATGGATTGTATAATTCAAGTAGTGATGGAGTTTTTTATTACCACAATACGGTATCGTTAGATAATGTTAGTGCTACAGCAGGAACTACTAGAGGTTTTTATCAAACTACAACTGCAACAGGAATAGAGTTTAAAAATAATATTGTATCGGTAACAAGAGGAGGAACAGGAACTAAACATTGTATTTATTTCAATGCTGCAGCTTCTATTATAACTAGTAATAACAATGTTTTTTACATTAATGCACAAGCAGGAACAAATAATTTAGGTTTCTTTTCTGCTACTAATCAAGCTACCTTAATAGATTGGCAAACAGCTTCATCGCAAGATGCTAACTCATCTGATGCAGATCCTTTATATGTTAATTTAATAGCTAATGATTTAACTCCAACCAACCCATCAATTGATGGTGTAGCAGATGCTACAGTAGGCGTTGCTAATGATTTTTATGGTGTAGCAAGAGCAGCAACTCCAGATCCGGGAGCTATTGAATTTATGCCTCCTGCTTGTGCTCAGCCTTCTGCTTTAACTGTTATCAATATTACAGCAACATCAGCAAATTTAGGATGGACAGAAAACGGAACAGCAACTACTTGGGATATAGAGTGGGGAACAGCTGGTTTCACACCAACAGGAACTCCAACCATTGTAGGAACAACTACCAATCCTCATAACTTAACAGGGTTAACGGCACAAACTACTTACGAATTTTATGTAAGAGCTGATTGTGGAGGTTCTGGAACAAGTACTTGGGCTGGCCCATTTGCTTTTACCACTGAATGTACTGCTGTTGTTGCTCCTTGGGTAGAAAATTTTGAAAATGCAGGAGCAATACCGGCATGTTGGTCTCAAGGTAGTACTAATAGTGAGAACTGGTTATTTGCAAACACAGGTACTGGAAACCATATTGGTAATAATGGAACAATAACAGGAACAACAACTAGTGGAAATTACTTTGCTTGGGTAGATGATTCATCTCCTCATAGTACAGGAACTACTTTAGAAAGTCCTTTTATAGATGTAACAGCTCTAACCAACCCTATGTTATCTTTTTTCTTAATTAGCAATAACGAAGGTTTTACAAATGTAGATTTCTCTGTAGATGTTTGGGATGGAGCTGCATGGAATATTGGAGTTTATACAAGTAATACAAATACTCTAAATGGTGGGTGGGAACAAATAGATGTAGTTTTAACATCTTTAACCATTACTGGAGACATTAAACTAAGATTTATTGTTGATGAAAACAATGGAACTGATTTTTATGATGATGTAGCAATTGACGATGTAGAAATTAAAGAGGCTCCTGCTTGTCCTGCTCCATCTGCTTTAATAGCTACTAATATTAGTACAACATCAGCAGATTTAGGTTGGATTGAGAACGGTACTGCAACTACTTGGGACATTGAATGGGGAATAGCTGGTTTTACTCCAACAGGAACACCAACTATTGTTGGAACAACTAATAACCCTCATAATTTAACTGGTTTAACTGCCAATACAAGTTACGAATTTTATGTAAGAGCAATGTGTAGTGTGTCTGATTCAAGTACATGGGTAGGACCATTTGTATTTACATCACCATGTAATACAGTAACCACCTTCCCATTCGTAGAAGATTTTGAAACTACAAGCACTACTAGAAATTGTTGGACTCAAATTGAAGAAGTAGGAACTGGAAGTTGGACTTATGCAACAGGTTCATCAGGTGGTTCAATTACAACTGCTTATAGCGGAACTGAAAATGCTAGATTCGTTTCTCAATCAGGTACTAACTCTCCAGTTGCTAAATTAGTAAGTCCAATATTAGATTTAAGTGGAGTAAACTCTCCTGAATTAGCTTTTTTCTACGGACAAGAAGTTTGGTTTAGTGATCAAAATGAACTAAAAGTGTATTACAGAACTAGTACTACTGGTGCTTGGACACAAATAGCTCACTATACAGCAGATGTAGCGGTTTGGACTGCAGATACATTGACCTTACCTAATCCTTCTGCAACTTATCAAATTGCATTTGAAGGAATTAATAATTGGGGACGTGCTAATGTGGTTGATGATGTAGAAATTTATGATGCAAATACTTGCTCAGATCCTTCTAACTTAACTGCATTTAATATTCAACCAACTTCAGCAATGTTAGACTGGACAGAAAATGGAACAGCTACCAATTGGAACATTGAATGGGATGTAACTGGATTTACTTTAGGAACTGGTAATCCTCAAGTTGTTACTGCTAAACCTTATTTATTACAAGGTTTAATGCCAGGAACTGCTTATGATTATTATGTTCAAGCTGATTGTGGGTTAGGAGACACAAGTAACTGGGTTGGTCCATTTACATTTATGACTCCTCCATGTATGCCTATTGGTTTAGATTTAGGTACTGACACCACATTATGTTCAAACCATAGCATTTTACTTGATGCAGGTGCAGGTAACTACATCTATTCTTGGTCAACTGGTGGAACAGCTCAAACGGAGTTAATAGATACAACCTTAATGGGAGGTAACGGAACTTACAATATTTCTGTAATGGTTACCGATGTTGTTACAGGTTGTATGTATACAGACGATATTAATGTTACTTTCCAAGTATGTACGGATATTGATGAGTTAGGAAATGAAAATGCAATTGCAATTTATCCTAATCCAACCAATGGACTACTTAGTGTAATGATTAATGGAATTACTGTAAATACTACGTTAACCATTGTTGATGTTCAAGGTAAAGTGGTTTATGCTAAAAACAATTTCACCAATTCAGCAAGTTTAGTAGAAACTATTGACTTAAGTGGAAACGATAAAGGCATATACTTTATAAGCTTAACTACAGAAAAAACAACTGTTGTTAAAAAAGTAATTCTTCATTAATACCTTAAAATGTCAAGTCCTAAATAACCGATACAGATTATTAAAGGATTAAAATTAATATTTAAAGAGGGTGTCCGAAAAGTCGAGACACCCTCTTTTTTTTATTTAAAAACGTAAAATGTTGTATTTCAGTAATTAAAAATTTAAAGAATTTATATTTCATTAAATCCTATTAATATCAAAAACAAGTCTATTTTTGCAGCCTTAAAAAAATTATATGCAATCAATCAGAAACATCGCTATTATAGCACACGTTGACCACGGAAAAACCACACTAGTTGACAAAATTATTGACCAATGTAAAGTATTTGACGATAGAGTAGAGCGTACAGAATTACTTTTAGATAACAATGACTTAGAAAGAGAAAGAGGTATTACCATTTTATCTAAAAATGTTAGTGTTACTTATAATGGAGTAAAAATTAATGTTATTGATACTCCTGGTCACGCTGATTTTGGTGGTGAAGTAGAACGTGTTTTAAAAATGGCGGATGGTGTTTTATTACTAGTAGATGCTTTTGAAGGAGCTATGCCTCAAACAAGATTTGTTTTAGGAAAAGCATTAGAATTAGGTTTAAAACCAATTGTTGTTGTAAACAAAGTAGATAAAGATAATTGTACGCCTGATTTGGTTCAAGAATCTATTTTTGATTTAATGTTTAGCTTAGATGCTACCGAAGATCAATTGAATTTCCCAACTATTTTTGGTTCTGCTAAAAACGGCTGGATGAGTACTGATCATAAAAAACCTACAGAAAATATTATTCCTTTGTTGGATGCTATTATAGAAACTATTCCTGAAGCTCCATACCAAGAAGGAACACCTCAAATGCAAATAACCTCTTTAGATTTCTCTAAATTTGTAGGTAGAATTGCTATTGGTAGAATTTTTAGAGGTGATTTAGAGGAAAATAAAGATTACACCATTTGCAAACAAGGGGGAGTTAAGAAGAAGATCCGTATTAAAGAATTATACGTTTTTGAAGGAATGGGGAAAGTGAGAGTGCAAAAAGCCAGAAGTGGTGATATTTGTGCTATTGTTGGTATTGAAGATTTTGAAATTGGAGATACCATTGCAGATTTAACTAATCCTGAAGAACTTACTAGAATTGCTATAGATGAACCTACAATGAGTATGTTGTTCACTATTAATACTTCTCCATTTTTTGGTAAAGAAGGAAAATTTGTAACTTCTCGTCATTTAAGAGACAGACTTTATTTGGAGCTTGAGAAAAACTTAGCCATGCGTGTTGAGGAAACAAGTTCTGAAGATAAATTTATTGTTTTTGGTAGAGGTGTACTTCACTTGTCTGTTTTAATTGAAACAATGAGAAGAGAAGGTTATGAATTACAAGTAGGAAAGCCACAGGTTCTTTATAAAGAAATTGATGGTAAAAAACATGAGCCTTATGAAACGTTAGTGGTAGATGTTCCTGAAGAATTTGCAAGTAAAGCTATTGATTTAGTTACCCAACGTAAAGGAGATATGTTAGTAATGGAGCCAAAAGGCGATTTACAACATTTAGAATTTGATATTCCTTCAAGAGGTTTAATCGGATTAAGAAATAATATGCTTACTGCAACAGCTGGAAATGCTGTAATGACACATAGATTTAGAGAGTTTGGACCTTACAAAGGTGAAATTCCAGAAAGAAATAAAGGGTCTTTAATTTCTATGGAGGCAGGTCCTTCAACAGCATTTGCTATTAATAGATTACAAGATAGGGGAAGGTTTTTTATTGAACCTGGAGATGTAATTTATAAAGGACAAGTAGTAGGAGAGCATACTAGAGATAACGATTTAGAAGTAAATTTAGTTAAAGGAAAGCAGTTAACAAACATGCGTAAATCTGGTTCTGATGAAGCTGTAAAGATAGCTCCTAAAGTTAAATTTTCATTAGAAGAAGCTATGGAGTTTATCCAAGCAGATGAATATTTGGAAGTTACACCTCTTAGTTTAAGAATGAGAAAAATTTAATAATTTCTTTTACCCATTTTTATTCTCTGAATTGACATTATTCATGTTTTAAACGTGTTTTTTTTAATAAATTTGCATTACTATATAAATAGTTTGCTTAATCAAATTTATTTAAATAGTTGTTGATATTATTACTGAAGAAACAGAAGAATGAACAAGATAATAGGAGTAGAGTTAAGTCACAGATTTGCCCCAATAGCTGTTAGAGAAAGATTAGCACTAAACACGGAACAAACTAAAGAAGCATTAAGAGGTTTAAAAAATGAGTTGGAGGAAGTATTTATAATTTCTACCTGCAACCGTTTATCTATCTATGCTTTTGGAGAAAGCTATGAGCCTATTTTAAATTATTTCGACCAGTTTGGTAACTATCGTCAATACCTATCTATTTTACCTGATAGTGAAATTTCCATAAGAAACTTATTTTCAACAGCTGCAGGTTTAGAGTCTCAGGCTGTTGGCGAACACCAAATAATTGGTCAGATAAAAAATGCTTTAAATTTAGCACGAAAAGAAAATACTATCGGAGCTGTCTTGGATGAATTAATAAGGCATTCCATCCATACAGGAAAAAAAGTACGACAAGAAACTAATATTGGTAAGTTTTCAGCATCATTAGCTACAGTTGGCTTTGAGTTAATTGAAAAAGAAGGGTATCAATTTGAAAATTCAACATTTTTGGTTATTGGAACCGGAAATATGGCAAACCTTATTAATACAGTCTTAGATAGAACACCAATAAAAAAATTATATGTAGCTAGTCATGATTTTGATAGAGCCAAAGATATGGCTACAGATTGGAATGGAGAAGCTGTTCAGATGGGAAACATGCACTCTGCTCTTTCTGAGGCGAATATAATTATTGGCGGAACTCAAGGAGAAATTAATTTACTTCATGAGGAAACCATGGCAGAAAGTAAATGTCCTAGAGCTAATTTTGCCCTTCAAACAGGAGGCTGTAAATTATTTTTAGACTTTGGTGTACCTAGAAATTTTAATCCTAACTTAAAAAATCATGATAATATTAAGTTATTTGATTTAGATGATATAAAGAAAATAACTTACGATGGTTTATTAAAACGTTATGATGAAATTCCATTAGCCAGAACCATTGTAAATAAAGAAGTAGAATGGTTCTCAATTTGGTTGAAAAATAGAAAGGTAGCTCCTGTTATAGAAGCTTATTGGAATAATTTAGATGAAATTAGAAATGAAGAACTGAAATGGTTATTACCAAAATTGGGTAACATAGATGAACATACTGAAATTATTCTTAAAAGATTTACTCACCGTTTACTTAGAAAAATATCGAATCCATCTATTGAGGCGATAAAAGAAATGGCTCAAAACCTTCATGAAAAAGATAATCCTATTAATACAGCTAAAAATGTGTTGGCAGTTAATGATGTATCTATTTTTGTTCCCAAAAAGAAAATTATTGTTGGTACAAGAGGAAGCAAATTAGCATTAACACAAACCAATTGGGTAGTAGAGCAACTTAAAAAAATAGAGCCAAGCTATGAGTTTGAAACAAAAATTGTTAGAACAAGTGGAGATGATGGCGATATAAGCGTTGTTGGTGCTTTTACATCAGCATTGCAACGTTCTATGTTGGCAGGAGAAATTGATATTGCTGTGCATAGTTTTAAGGATGTACCTACTGAAGATGTTTTTGGTTTAAGAGTAGTTCCCATTACTGAAAGAAGAGATGTGAGAGATGTGTTGATTTCTAAAAGCGGAAAAAAACTAATGGATTTGCCAGCAGGCTCAATTATAGGAACAGGAAGCTTACGAAGAAGTGTTCAGTTGCAACAATTGCGTCCAGATTTAGAATATAAGTTTATACAAGGAAATGTGGACAGCAGAATTAACCAAATGCACAAAGGAAACTATGATGCTATTATTTTAGCGGCTACAGGCTTGCAAAAAATGAACATGATAGATATTGCTACAGAAATTTTTGAGGTACAAGATATGCTTCCTGCTGTAGGTCAGGGAATTTTATCTATAGAGTTAATTGATGCTGAAGGATATATTTACGATTTGGTAAAACAATTAAAACATCAACCTACAAAAGATGCAGCAGATGCCGAAAGAGCATTTTTAATTGCTTTAGGAGGCGGATGTAATTTACCTATGGCAGCTTATGCTCAAGCAAATGAAAACAGCATTACCATAGATGGTATTTTTGCTGATAAAGATGGAAAATATTTTGCCAGAGATATCATTACTGGAGATATTAATCATAAAAAAGAGTTGGCAAGAGAATTAGCAGCTAAATTAAAAGCAAAAGTAGAAGCACTTCAGAATTCTAAGCTTGATGCCGTACAAAAATAAAACAGTATTAATTACAAGATCAAAAGAACAATCAGCTGATTTTATTGAGTTGTTACAAAACAATTCCTTTGAAATAGTTTTGCTTCCATTGATTGAATTTCAGTCAATTAATACTTCTATACTAAAGTCTTTATTTAAAAATGAAATTTCTTTTAATTGGATAATTTTTACTAGTCATAATGCGGTGAATTATTTCTTTAAAACCGTTTCTCCAAAAAATATTAACGCAATTAAAATCGCTGCTGTTGGAAAAAAAACTGCTGAATCGCTGATTAATTTTGGTGTAAAAACAGACTTTATTCCAAGTGATTTTACAGCAGAAACATTAGGAAATGAAATTCCTGTATTACCCAACGAAAAAGTATTTATTCCTCATTCAGCATTATCAACTAACAATTTGGAAGAACTGCTTAACAATAAAAATGCGTTGGTAGAAACTTTAGTAATTTATGATAACCAAGCAGTAAAGTATAGTAAAGAAGAATTGGACAAAATATTAAATAAACCTATAGATTATATTACATTTACGAGTGGATCGTGTGTTAAAGCATACATCAATAATAATATACACATACCAAATGCAAAAATAATTTGTATTGGACCATCTACTGCTAAAGTAGCTAGAGAAAATAAATTAGAAGTTGCTGCCATCCCTAATGAGTTTACTATTGAAGGCATGGTAGAGGAAATAAAGAAGTTAAATTAAAATACTATGAAAATAACATTAGGTTTTTCTCCTTGTCCTAACGATACCTTTATTTTTGATGCCTTGGTGCATCATAAAATAGATACCGAAGGATTAGAGTTTGAAGTTGTTTTAAGAGATGTGGAAGAACTCAACCTAAAAGCATTTAACAAAGAATTAGATGTAACCAAACTTAGTTATCATGCTTATGGATATTTAACGGATGATTATGTTTTGTTGGATTCAGGAAGTGCGTTAGGTAAAGGTTGTGGACCACTCTTAGTTCAAAGTTCAACGTTTCAAATTCAAAGTTTAGAGGATTGCAGCATTGCGATTCCAGGAAAATACACCACGGCTAATTTTCTGTTAAGCATAGCTCACCCTGAGGTAATTAATAAAATTGAAATGCTTTTTTCTGATATTGAAAATGCAGTGCTTACTGGTCAAGTAGATGCAGGTTTGTTAATTCATGAAAACAGATTTACCTACGAACAGAAAGGTTTAAAAAAAAATATTGATTTAGGTGAGTATTGGGAAAAAACAATTGGTGCTTTAATTCCTTTGGGAGGAATAGTGATGAAGCGTTCTTTTGATGAAGCGACTATAAAAAAAGTGAATAGACTTATTAGAAAAAGTATTGAATATGCTTATGAAAACGAAGGTGTTGCATTAGCTTATATGCAGCAACACGCTCAGGAAATGGATGAGCAAATAATGATGCAACATGTTGCTTTATATGTAAATAAATATTCTATTGATTTAGGGGAAGAGGGCAGAGCAGCTGTAACAAAAATGTTTAATTTAGCACAACAAAAAGGAGTAATTCCTGAAATTAAGAATGCTTTGTTTGTGGATTAAGGTCTAAGTGCCATAACCTCAAACTTTAAACCTTTAACTCATTAGCATGATAGTAGTAACAGGAGCCGCAGGATTTATTGCCAGTTGTTTGGTAAGCCAACTCAACCAAGAGGGTTTTAAAGATATTATATTGGTAGATGATTTCTCTTCCGATAGTTATCGGAAGGCTGAAAAAAATAAAAACTTTGAAGGAAAAACCTATACCGATAAAATAGAACGTAAGGTTTTTTCTGAATGGCTAGACAACAACCACAAGCTGGTTCAATTTGTATTTCATTTGGGAGCAAGAACGGATACAACAGAATTTGATAAATCAATATTTGACGAATTAAATGTAGACTATTCTAAAGCTATTTGGAACAAGTGTGTGGAATATGGTCTGCCTTTGGTTTATGCTTCATCAGCTGCAACTTATGGAATGGGAGAGTTAGGATATAAAGATGACCACAACATTATAGAACGCTTAAAACCACTCAATCCTTACGGAGAATCTAAAAATGATTTTGATAAATGGGTATTGAAACAAGAAAAACAGCCTTTCTTTTGGGCTGGATTAAAGTTTTTTAATGTTTACGGACCAAATGAATATCACAAAGGAAGAATGGCTTCGGTAATTTTTCATGCATTTAATCAAATTACCAAAACAGGAGAAATGAAGTTGTTTGCTTCACATCATCCAGATTATAGAGATGGTGAACAATTAAGAGATTTTGTTTATGTGAAAGATGTTGCTAACGTATGTTTATTTTTATTGAAACATAGAAAAGATTCAGGGATTTACAATTTGGGTTCAGGAAAAGCACGTACTTTTTTAGATTTAGTTAACAATACCTTTAAAGCTATGAATTTAACTTCAAAAGTGAGTTTTATTCCAACTCCTGAAGATATTAGGGATAAGTATCAATATTTTACAGAAGCAGATATGACTAAATTAAAAGCTATAGGTTACGACAAACCGTTTACTTCGTTGGAAGAAGGAGTGGAAGATTATGTGAAAAATTATTTAACAACGGCAACTTATTACTAAAAACTAACGTCATAAGAGCATAATTGAAATTCTACATCGTGACAAGATTTCAATTATTTTATTTATATTTACATCATTAAAACTAAAAACAACACAACTATGAAAAAAATTGGAATAATATTTATCGGTTTATTAATGGCTTCTCCATTGTTTAGCCAAAGCGATGTAAAACTTTCTGTATGCGGAAAAACTACTATAGAAATTAGCAGTTTAGACAAGTGCAGATCTATTGAAGTTGATCAAGATGGATTTAAAGTTTATGGATTTACTGTTTCTTTTGAAACTGCTGATAAAAAAGTGATAAGATTTTCTTTAGAAAATAATGAAATTTTGAGAGATGCTTTAGAAGCAATAAAAAAACACCAACCTACATCAATAAAATTGAGTAACATTAACTTAATTAATGCTGGTGGAGAATCTGTTGAAATCTCGGATGTAACTATTGGATTGAAATAATAAATTAATAATTTATTCATAAAAAAAACCTAACAGTTTGTTTACTGTTAGGTTTTTTTTGTGGAGTTAAATGAGAAGAAAATTAATCTTCATCATCTTCATCTAAATCTTCTTCTTTATCAAAGTCGTCTTCTTCATCATCGGCTTCAACTTCTATATCATCATTAATTCCATCAAAGTTATCAGCTGCTTCTGGAGTGTCGTCATCTTCATCCTCATCGTCATCATCAGTTTCAACTAATTTAACCGCAGATTTAAAGTTATCTAATACAACTAAATAAGAATCTTCCTCATTAATTTTCCAAATGATTCCTCTTTCGATTTCTCCTTTGTAAGGAAAATCTACCATTTTGATATCGTCAGCTTCAATTAATCCAGCAATTTCTTTTTGGATTTTTTTTTCGAAACTTGATAATTTTTTTATTGATCTGGCCATAATCTAAAACATTAAATATTGCAACAATATTATTAATATATATTGATTGAAAAATAAAAAATATTTTTTTTTTTAAATTTTATTTTTTGCTGCTAATAAAGTGTTTTTCAATAAAGAAACGATGGTCATTGGTCCTACACCACCAGGTACGGGAGAAATATAACTACATTTTGGAGCAACTTCATCGAATTTTACATCACCTATTAACCTGAAACCTGATTTTTTTGAGCTGTCTTCAATTCTGTGAATTCCAACATCTATAACTGTAGCTCCTTCTTTTACCATATCGGCAGTTACAAATTCAGGTTTACCTAAGGCTACAATTAATATATCTGCTTGAAGCGTTATTTCTTTAAGATTTTGTGTTCGGCTGTGTGTAATAGTAACAGTGCAATTTCCGGGGTAGGTATTTTGCGACATTAAAACACTCATTGGAGAACCTACAATATGGCTTCTGCCTATTACTACACAATGTTTTCCTTCAGTAGGAATATTGTGGTGTTTTAGCATTTCTGTAACACCAAGAGGTGTTGCAGGTAAGAAAGTTGGTAAACCCAATAGCATTTTTCCTAAACTTGTAGGATGAAATCCATCTACATCTTTTTTTGGATTGATGGCCTCAGTAATTTTTTGTTCATTAATATGCTTGGGTAATGGCAATTGAACAATAAAACCATCTAAATCATCATCATTGTTTAGTTTATCTATTTCGTTTAGTAAATGTTCTTCTGTAACATCTTTTTCTAATGCTACTAAAGTACTTCTAAAGCCAACTACTTCGCAGGCTTTAACTTTTGCATTTACATAGGTTTTGCTAGCACCATCATTTCCAACTAAAACCGCTGCTAGGTGAGGAGTTCTTCCTGTTTCATCTTTTAGTTTAGAAACTTCTTCAGCAATTTCAAGTTTAATTTTATCTGCTACCTCTTTTCCGCTAATAATAGTTGGCATGCTTGCTTAGTTTTAGATTAATTATCG
>JAVVER010000026.1:0-29867 GCA_032251145.1 Vicingaceae bacterium
TATTTTTTAAAACCTTTAGCCTAAAATGGAATTTTTAAGGTTCGACTAATTATTTATCGGATTAAATTAATCACTCCAATTCTTTCATAGTATCGATTTAAATCTGTTTTAACTATAATTTTCCATGTGTAACTGTCAATTGGAGCTAAATTTCCATCAATTATTCCGTCCCAACCAATTGCTTGGTCTTTAGTTTGAAAAAATAACTCTCCCCAACGATTAAATAATAATAATTCATATTCTTTTACTCCAGAAATTACAGGAAGAAAAATGTCATTTAAATTATCTCCATCAGGAGTAAAAGCGTTTGGAACAAATAATAAAAATTCTGAATGAACCCAAACTATTTTATTTAAAGTATCACTACATCCAAACTCATTAAAAACAATTTGTTGCACATTAAAATGGCCGGTATCTTTATAGGTGTGAGGAGTTGATATTCCATTAAAAATAGTCCCATCATCAAAATCAAATAAAATATCTAACTCATTCGATAAGTCAGTAACAGCTACATGAGGATTAAGTATGGATAATTTACTTGGGTTTACTGAAAAATTTGCATTAGGCTTTGGATTTACGGTTATTAAATCAGCTAAATAAAAGGTGTTAGTGTCAATGCAGCCTGAATCAGTTCTGATAGTAAGCGTAACATCAAAAACGCCCGGATATAAATAAGTATGCGTTGGCGAAGAAGCTGTTGAAGTTGAACCATCTCCAAATTGCCAAAAATAACTTAGCGGAGTAGTTGATAATGAACTATCATGAAATTTAACCGAAAATGGCTGGCATCCCACTTCAGAAGCTGCAAAAAAATTAGGTGTAGGAACCAAGTAAACTCCCAAAGTATCGTTATGAGTACCTTCACAACCATAGTTTTGTACCGTAACACTTATCGGGTAAAAACCAGTATCAGCAAAAGAAACAGAAGTACTTGTTCCTAAGGCATTGGTTGGTGTAGCTAAACTTCCAAAATTCCAATTTATAACTGCATTAGCATTAAAATTCCCTTGGGCAGTAAGGTTAAATAAATTGTTAGGTAAACATTGTCCTTGCTGAGTTGGAAAAGAAATTGTTAATTCAGGATAAATATTAAATGTAGCAAAAGTAGTATCATAACACACATTACTTTGACTGGCAACCAACATTACATTGTAAATACCACTATCTTGATAAGTATGAGTTGGGTTGACTAATGTAGATGTATTGTTATCTCCAAAATCCCATAAATAGCTTGTTGCAGAAGTGCTGGAATTACTGAAATTAGAAATTAGTCCATCACAAAATACAGACTGAGGTACAATCTGAGCAGATGGAGAAGGAAGAATTTCAACAGTATCCATATATGTTTCCGTACAACCAAAATCTTGAACAGTTAATGACACTAAAAAACTTCCAGTTGTATTAAAAGTAACTTGTTGTTGGTCAGAACTACTGTTTTGTGGCGAAGCGGAAGCTGTAAAGTCCCATGAATAAATTGCATTAGGTGAAAAATTACCTAATGCATTAAATGTGAAAAAATTATCATTTAAACATTGAGCGTTTTGAGGAAGAAAAGAAGGATTAATTACATCTTTAATTACATAAGTTTGATAAGTCGTGTCAGCACAAAAATAACCAGGGTTAGCAATTAACATAATGATGTAAGTTCCTGTATCAGAAAAAGTATGTGTAGGATTAACAGTGGTAGAAGTATTATTGGGAGAATTAACATCTCCAAAATCCCAATAAAATAATGAAGCATTTGTACTGTTGTTAATAAAATTTATAGTAAATCCTGTACATAGCGTAGTTTGAGGACTTATATCTGCAACTGTATTTGTTGAGCAAGTAGTAACAATTAATAAAAAATCTCTAACTACTTCACTAATTAGCACTCCATTTCTATACTCTTTAATTTTTATGGCAAAGGTATAAAAACCATTAACGGTTGGTGTTCCAGATAAAAAACCTGTTTGAGGGTTAATGGTAAATTGAGGATTAGACGGAATTTGATTGTTTGTTGTATAACCCATATTCCAAGGGATTGTTGTATAAGGAGGGGCAGTTGGTGGATTGGGAGCTGGATTAGCTTGGTTACCCCCATTAATTGGATCTCCAAATTCGTAAACCAACGAATCGCCATCAATATCTGTAGCACTCAAATCGTAGGTAAACTCAAATCCATTGCACATCATTACTGGAGGAGGATTATTAAATGTAGGGCTACTGTTGCAAGTTGCCAATCCAGGGTCTGGTATTTTTACCATATAAGTAGAACCCATATTAATTGGATTTACAATATTTAGAGCACTACCATTTCTACAACACCTCTGATAAGCAATAGTGTAACCTCCAGCTAATGGCGGTAAATTTATGATTGCTTGATAATCTGCTCTTTCAACACATACATTAGGAGGGGTAATTAAACAAGGATTATTTAATATTATAGGTACAGGAATTGAACCTGGAAATACAGAGGAAGTTACATTTAATAGATTTCCATTGGCATTAAAAACTCCAATAGGGGCAACCTGATCGAAAGGAGCTCCAAACCCATTACAATCTCTATATATGGATAAATTTATTTGATAATTGTTATTGCCTAAACATTCATAAGTCATTACTCCTCCAACTATATGACTAGCAATCACTTGATTTATTGAAAAAAAAGAAAGCATAAAAATACAACCAACCACAAAGAAATTAGCGGGAAGACATAAAAAACTATTATAAGGGATGTTTATGTTCATTTTTTATTAAAAAATAAAAATACGCAATTGTTTAAATATACCGTTAGGATTTGAACTTAAAATATAACTATTGTTAAAAGGCTATTAAAAATTAAATGAGTTAACTAAGCTCTTTTTAGTACTTTTGTAAAAATCTTATTTCAATGTATAAGTTACTTATAAAACCGCTTTTTTTTGCGATGCAGCCCGAAAAGGCTCACTATTTTGCAACAAGTTGTTTAACTTTTTTTTCTAACATACCTGGAGGTGCTTTTTTGTTAAGAACTCTTTTTGAAGTGAAAAACAAAAAACTAGAACGCCATTTATTCGGATTAACATTTAAAAATCCTGTAGGTTTAGCTGCTGGGTTCGATAAAGATGCTCGTTGGTTTAACGAATTAGCCAATTTAGGCTTTGGTTTTATAGAAATTGGTACACTTACCCCAAAAGGACAAATGGGCAACCCCAAACCTCGTTTGTTTAGAATTACAGAGGATGAAGGACTAATCAACCGAATGGGATTTAATAATTTAGGTGCCGAAGATGCTATACAACGATTAAAAAACAGAAAAACCGACATTGTTATTGGTGGAAACATCGGAAAAAATACAGCTACAGCTAACGATGATGCGTTAGATGATTACTTATTTAATTTTAACACCTTACACGATTACGTAGATTATTTTGTGGTAAATGTAAGTTGCCCAAATGTAAAAGATTTAACCAAATTACAAGACACGCCTTTTCTTCTGAACTTATTGGGAGAACTTAAAAAAATCAATCAGACTAAAACAAAGCCTAAACCCATTTTATTAAAAATTGCTCCCGATTTAAACAACTCGCAATTAGATGAAGTAATTGAGATCGTAGCCCAAACCAAAATTGACGGCATTATAGCTACTAACACTACTACTTCCAGAGAAAATTTAAAAACTTCAGCAGCTGAAATTGAAGCCATTGCTAATGGTGGGTTAAGCGGAAAAGCTTTAAAAGAACGCTCTACAGAAGTAATTCGCTACTTAGCCGAAAAATCTAACAAAGCATTTCCTATAATAGGTGTTGGAGGAATACATTCCGCAGCAGATGCCTTAGAAAAAATAGAAGCTGGAGCTGATTTAGTTCAGATTTATACCGGATTTATTTATGAAGGTCCGGGATTGATAAAGGCTATTAATAAAAAAATTGTAAATTCGCTTTAATTAATATTAATATGAACTTGCCATTTAATCATCGTTTATTCTGGGATGTCGATTTGAATCAGATAGACACGAATCAGCATGAAAAATTCATTATTGTTAGAATATTTGAAAGAGGAGATGTTGAAGATATTAGGCAATGTAGAAGATTTTATAGTAATAGCAAAGTTAAAGCTGCCTTATTAAACACAAAACATTTTCTGCAAAGTAGATTGCATTTGGCAGCAGCAATTATTGATGAACCTATTGAAAATTTTAAATGTTACACTACTCAACAGTCGAACCCACAACGCTTTCCTTACTAAAAAGGTTAATGCATCTTGAGGAATTATCAACATGTTCTCTTGTTGGTGGTACTGCGTTATCATTAAAATTTGGTCATCGTAAATCTATTGATATTGATTTGTTTTCTGTTGAAGAATTAGCCATTGAAACGATTACCAAAGCTTTAATTAGCGAATTTAAAACTGATTTTATTTACGAAAAACAACAAGCTAAATTTGGGTTGTTTTGCTACATTCAAAATGTTAAAGTTGACATTATTCATTATCCACATCCTTTACTTAAACCAATTGAAGTAATTGATAATATTAAACTTTATAGTGAAATTGATATAGCAGCAATGAAAATTAACGCAATATTAGGAAGAGGAGTTAAAAAAGATTTCTTTGATTTAGTTGAACTTCTCAAACATTTCAATTTAGAAGAAATTATTGATGCCTATCAAAAAAAATATCCTAATCAACACTATTTAATATCGGTACCAAATTCCCTAATCTATTTTGTTGATGCAGAAGATAGTCCAAACCCTGTAAGTTTAAACAACACCTCATGGGAGGAAGTAAAAAATACATTAAAAACTACTGTTAGAAATTATTTAAGTTAAGTTAAAAATGGTTAAACTAATTGAATGTCCGAGAGATGCCATGCAAGGTTTGCATGATTTCATTCCTACAGCTACAAAAGCAGCCTACATCAATCAACTATTAAAAGTAGGTTTTGATACTATTGATTTTGGAAGTTTTGTTTCTCCAAAAGCCATTCCTCAGTTAAAAGATACTGCAGAAGTACTTTCTAAACTTGATTTATCGTCTACCAAAAGTAAATTACTAGCCATTATTGCCAATACGCGTGGTGCAAATGATGCCGTTCTATTTGAAGAAATAGATTACTTGGGTTTTCCATTTTCTATATCAGAAACCTTTCAACAACGTAATACCAATTCTAGCATTTCACAATCGCTAAAAACAGTAGAAGAAGTGCAGTCACTTTGTGTAAAACACAACAAAAAATTAGTGGTTTATATTTCTATGGCTTTCGGTAATCCTTATGGTGATGAATGGAACAGCGACATTGTAATTAATTGGACAAAAAAGTTAGCCGATTTAGGCATCGAAATAATTGCATTGAGTGATACTATTGGTGTTTCCAATAAAGAAAATATCAGTTACCTGTTTAGTAACATCATTCCTGAATTTAAGACGGTAGAAATTGGAGCTCATCTCCATACAACTCCTGATACATGGAAAGAAAAAATTGTTGCTGCTTATGAAAACCGTTGCCGAAGATTTGATGGAGCTATTAAAGGTTTTGGTGGCTGCCCTATGGCAACAGACAAGCTTACAGGTAATATGCCAACTGAGAATTTGGTACATTACTTTAACGAAATAAAAGCTGATAGCGGCATTAACACCACTGAATTTGAGAAAAGTTTATTTGCTTCTAATAACGTATTTTTATCTTAATTAAAATGAAATCAACTTATTGTTCCCATTGCGAAACTGTACTTAAAGATTCTTATTGTCAGCATTGTGGGCAAAAATACATCAATAAACGAGTTACCATTTGGAACATCATTTCTGATTATATTTTTCAAATTCTTTCATTCGAAAAATCTGGTTTTGCTACCGTTTTAAAATTGATTACCTCTCCGAAAAAAGTAGTGACCAACTACTGGAATGGATATAGAAACTACTATCAAAGTCCTGGTAAAATTTTATTCTATTTTTTAACCATTGCCGGACTTCATATTGTTTTGGTTAACGCCAAACTATTTGATTTGACGATAGACATTAGTTATACCTCTCCTCAATTTGGAATTATTTTTATTATTCCACTAATTGCAATTAGTACCTATTTAACTTATTTCAAACATAAATTAAATTTTGGAGAGCATTTTATAGCAACTACCTATCTTTTTTCTGTTTTTGGAATGCTATTTATTATAATTGATGATATAGTAAATCATTACTTTAAGCTAAATTTGAATTATTTTGACCTCCAATACTTAATTGTAATAATTATATTGTGGAGTGTTTTTGTTTACTCAAAAAACAATAAGTGGTACAGGCTAATTTTAAATTTTGTTTTAAACTTGACAATTTTTTTATCAATCATTTCTATCTTAGTTGGAATAATCTATTTAGCAGGTGGAGTAAACATTCAAGATTAGCTACCCAAAAATTTCATTAGCTTTTAACCACAAAGGTTCATCCGATGGTACTTTAGCAACTACTTCCATTTGTTCTTTACGAACAGGGTGCAAAAAACTAATTTTTCTTGCGTGTAAACTAATTGAAGCATCTTTATTAGAACGGTTAAATCCGTATTTTAAATCTCCTTTAATTGGACAACCCATTTCCGATAATTGTACTCTAATTTGATGATGTCTGCCCGTTTTCGGTAAAATCTCCAACAAAAAATAGTTATCAAAATCGAAAATTATTTTATAGGTTAATTCTGCCATTTTAGCCCCCTGAAACATAACTTCCTGAGCGAAAGATTTATTCTTAGCTTCATTCTTTTTTAAGTAATGAACCAACTTGCCTTCTTTATTTTTTGGTGGATTTTTAACTATTGCCCAATATGTTTTTTGGATCTCTTTATCCTGAAACATCTTGTTCAACCTCATTAAAGCTTTGCTTGTTTTAGCAAAAATTACTATTCCGCTGGTAGGTCGGTCAATTCTATGTGGAGTACCAATAAAAACATCGCCTGGTTTATTGTATTTTTGTTTAATGTAGCGTTTCACTTTTTCGCTCATAGGCTCATCTCCCGTCTTATCGCCTTGCACAATTTCTCCCGAGCGTTTGTTTACAATAATAAGGTGATTGTCTTCAAAAAGAATGTCTAAATCTACGTTGGATTCCATTAAAATAAGTAATGATTACAGCTGCAAAGCTACAGAGTATTTTAAACAACTTTATTGCGAAAGGATAATATTTTGCTCCAGCTCTTCTTTGTATAAATTTCTGTCTTTAATCCACAGTTTCTTTTCTATGGTTTTTCCCGTATTATCAGCAATTTTTAAGACATATTTATTAGGAGGCAAAATCATGATATAACTTCCTTTATTCTGATTCACTTCAAAAATACCTTGCAAATCGCCACCATCTTCTTTAAAGGCTTCTATTTGCATGGAATAATTTACCAAAGTAGAATCTCCATTATAAACCATTCCTTTTACAGTAGTTAATTGAGTTGCTTCATCCTTTAATTCAACCCTGTAAATGTCTAAATCTCCTTCAGAGTCGCTTCTGTAAGCAGATAAGTAAACAAATTGTTTATTTTCAGAGAAACAGATACTTGTATTATCGTCTGGAGTATTTAGCGGATAACCAATGTTTAAAGGTTTTGACCACGTTTGTGTTTCTTCATCAAAAGTAGATTTAAACACATCATAACCACCAATACTAATATGTCCTTCCGATGCAAAATATAAGGTTTTGCCTTCATCAACTAAGTAAGGGTTAATTTCATTTAAATTGGTATTAATATTTTCTCCCATATTAGATGGATTTCCCCACTTTCCGTTGGGTAGTTTTTTCACAAAATAAAGGTCTGACCCACCAAAACCATCTTTTTTCTCACTTGAAAAAATCATTAATTGACCATCATTGGAAATGGTGGCACTAAGTTGTTTGGAACTTTTATCATTAATTAATTTGTTATCAATTTTTTTGGCTTTGGTATAAGAGCGTTTCCCCATTTCTGCCATGTACAAGGTGTTTTTTTCTTTCGGATTATCCACATAATAAAACACATAGTTACCATCTTCAGAAACTCCTGCAACTTGCTCATTACCATAAGAGTTGGGATAATTTATTGAACGGGTTTTAGACCATTTTCCACTTTTAAAAGTAGAGCCGTAAATGTCTGCTGTGTAATACCCTTCTAAATCATAAATTCTACCAGTTGTACCCTCTCTTCTGGTGGTAAACATCAGTTGGTATTCGTCTGGAGTAATAATCGGAAAATATTCTTTTCCCTTTGAGTTGACATATTTACCTAAATTTTCAAAATGAGTATTTACAGGGAATTTAACCAATTGTTTAGCATTATTACACATGTTAATTCTTCTGCGACTTTTTTCAGCTAGCTCTGAATTAGCATCATTTTCTAAATATTTCTCAAACATTTTAATGGCTAAATCATACCTATTGGTTAAATGGTAGCCTTTTCCTAAGTAATACCAAACTTCTTTTGAAACATCATCTTTTTTAGAAACTTGTTCCAACATTTTAATTCCATCTTCCCATTCGTAAGAATTAAGCAAACTCACACCAAATCTAAACTTAAATTCAGTATTGTTTTGGTTCTTTTTATACAATTCTCTATATAGTTCTTTGGCTTTCAGAAAATTACCGTTATTATACATTTTATTCGCATTATCGGGCAATTCATAATGTAATTTTTGCCCAAATAAAACCTGTGTTATTAAAGCACCAAGTAATAATATAATTAGTTTCATTTTCATGTGTTTATTTTCTGTTTTTATTAAATCGGTCACATGTAACTGCTCATCGCAATTCTTCTTGTGTAAGAATTTTTTAATCATAATTGTTTCATGGTGGAAAAATAGTAATAATATTTAAAAAAATGTTATAATTTTTTATTTTAGTTTACCCTCCCTCCTGTTTTGAATTTTTCTTTCATTTTCAATCTGAAAGCTTTATTTTCAAAATGAAAAAAACAACTTAAAATACTTCTTTCACCAAAACAAAATAAAACCACTTAAAACTCTTGTATTTATTGATGATTAACACATTTTCGTAATCCCCATTTAAGCAGTGGTACTTGGTTTGTCTGATATAAATCAAAATATGCTTGACATGGAAAATAGTGGTAAAAAATTAAAGATTGCAGTGTTAGAAGATAGTTCTTTTTACAACAAAATTATTTGTAAAAAGCTAGATTACTACGCTAAATTACTTGCCGATGCTAAGGGTTTTAAATATGAAATTGAATCGTATGCTCATTTTGACGATTTTTTAAGAAACCTAAAAGCTGATACAAACATTGTGTTTTTAGATTACTACCTAGGCGAAGGTGTTACTGCTATTGATGTAATGAACGTAATTCAAAAAAAATGTGCTGATTGTAAAGTAGTAATTATTTCTCAATCGAGCAATCCATTTACCGCTGAAAAAACCCTTAGCAATGGTGCAGCCGCTTTTATTTATAAGGATAAAGATGCTCTAGAAAAGTCGTGCTATTTTGTAGAGGAATTTACCAATGTTAATTTTTCTTAACCCCCTACAAAACAAACAAAACAAATTATGACTTTACCTAAAAAATATCGTATTTTAGTGGCTGATAGCGATTTAAAATTTCAGCGTCAATTATCAAGAATATTGAGAAATATAATTGATAATTACGGACATACTATTATTGAACTTTTTGCAGAAACCGATGTTCAGGAAATAAATGAACAGGTAAAAAGCAAACTCGATTTAGTATTTTTAGATGCTGATTTCTTTATAAATGATGACGGTGTTTTATTGTCTAACTTATTTAAAAACAGTCCTAATTGTATCATTGTTTTATTAACTTCAGATAAAGTTGGTAAAAACATTATGAAAGTGATTGACACGTTTAAGAGACATAATCAGATGTATTTCGGAGAACATCTATTAAAAGATAATTACTCCGATGATATAATAAGTTTCTTTTGTAGAGGATATGTAGATAGAATTGTGTATCATTAATGAAAAACTAAATATACTATGAATAAAAGAACTGCTTTTCAGTATAAAATACTTGCCATAATGTTGGTAATTATGGTTTTAGTAAGTATTACCGGAATTTATGCCTACAAACGTTTTTCTCAGATAGTTACCAGCATTAGCAAAGAAGCTAGAGTTGATATGAGATTAATTACAGCAAAAGCATTAATGAATGATGTTGCTGAAGCTGAAAACAGTGTGAAGTCTTATAGCCTTATTAGGGATACCCTTTATTTAGGTAAGTTTTACAAAGCAGCCGAAAGGTCTAATGATAAACTTAGCAGACTTCATAATTACAGTGCTAATAAAAAAATATTATCACATGAAGTGGACACTTTAGAAAGTTTAATTGCCGAAAAATTTAATATCCTTAATGAATTATTAGTTATTCAAGATAAATATAGAGTGCAAACTGCTTTAGATAAAGTAGTGACCAATATTGAAAAAAAAGATACCGTTAACAACGGTAAACTTTTAGAAGAAACTACCAAAACAGAACTTAAACCCAATATTATTCAAAAAATATTTGGCAGAAAAAATAAGATCGATGTTGTTGATAAAACTGAAAAACAATACAGTATTGAGGATATAAACAAAGAAATTGACTCTATTAAAAAAGAGGAGAAAAACATAGAAACCGTTCTTAAAAACCAAGAATTAACCTTATTAGTTCAAGATAAAGACGTTAGTAAGCGAATTAAAAATTTACTAAATGCTATTGAGGCAAAAGAACTACTTTCTATTGCTATACATACCGAAGAGGCTGAAAAAGCAATGAAAGAAACCAATACGCAAATTGCTATCTTTTGTGTATTAACTGCTTTATTATTAGTAATTATGGCATATATCATTGTTAATTATGTACAAAATAGTGTCCGATATAGGAAAATACTAAAGCGTGCTAAAGCAAAAGCAGAAGATTTAGCAGTTACCAAAGAAAGGTTTTTAGCCAACATGAGTCATGAAATAAGAACTCCTATGAATGCTATTGCTGGTTTTACAGAACAAATAGATAAAGGACCTTTAACTCCCGAGCAAAAGGAACAATTAACTATGGTACGCAAGTCTATCGACCATTTGCTTTATTTAGTTAATGATGTGTTAGATTTTACCAAACTTCAATCAGGAAAATTAAAATTAGAAGCTATTGGTTTTAGACCCAACGAATTTGTTAGAGATGTTATTGCTTTTGTACAACCATTGGCTCGAGAAAAACAAATTGAAATAATATGCGACATAAAAACGGATGATAAACTGATTTTATTAGGAGATCCTTTTCGATTGAGACAAATTTTGCTAAACCTCATTAGCAACTCAATAAAATTTACCGAAAAAGGAACTATATCGGTTCAGCTTACTCAAACAATGAAAAGTAGCCATTTTACCAATATCCGATTAGAAATTACCGATAACGGAATTGGTATGAATAAAGAACAGTTAAAAAAAGTATTTAGAGAGTTTGAACAAGCCGAAGTAAGTACTTCTAGAAATTATGGTGGTACAGGTTTAGGACTTTCTATTGTAAGTATGTTGGTTAAGCTGCACGAAGGAAAAATTGATATTATTAGTAGTCCGAACAAAGGAACAACAGTATCGGTAGAAATTTTTTACCCATTAGGAACCGAAGCTGAAATTGAATTGTATGAAAAAGTGGAAAAAGAAAGCAATAGTAATTTAACACTTCCTGAAGGGTTAAAAATATTAATTGTTGATGATGAAGAATATAACAGAAAGTTATTATCCACCATCTTGAAAAAATACCCAGTAAGTTATACCGAAGCTGTAAATGGTGTTGAAGCTATTATGGAAGTGAAAAGAAACGATTATGATTTAATTTTAATGGATGCGAGAATGCCCAAAATGGACGGTATTGAAGCTACCAAAAGAATTCGTAGGATAAATGGTGCTACCAAAAACAGTATTCCTATTATTACACTAACAGCAGCAGTTACCGAAGATAATAAAAAAGAATACAAATTTGCTGGAATGAACGGTTGTTTAGCAAAACCTTTTAAAGAAAAAGAATTGCTAGAAGAAATAAAAAAAGTAGTGGAGTTAAATAACCATGCGAGTACTAACGAAAACTCAAACAAACCTGAAGAGGAAGAAGTTAAAAGTTTAGATTTATCATCATTAAAAGAACTAAGCAATGGTGATAAAGCCTTTTATACCGATATGTTACAAACATTTCTGCAAACTACCACTACTGGTATTAGCGAAATGGAAAAACTACTTAAAGAAAAAAATTATGCTATGATAGCCGAACATGCTCATAAAATTTCTGCTCCTTGCAAACATTTAGGTGCCGATTTACTTTATAATCGTCTTAAAGAAATTGAAGAAAATTGCAGAAACAACACTAACTTAAATGATGTAAGCGATTTAATAGAAAAAATGGTAACGGAATATAAAACAATAAAAGAATTAATAAATAAAGAACTAACAAAAAACTAATTTATGGAAAATAAGCCTTTTAAAATATATGTGGTGGAAGACAATGAATGGTATAATAAACTGTTGGTACATAACTTATCTCTAAACCCCGATTTTGTGGTAGAGTCTTTTCTTAACGGAAAAGAATTAATAGCTGCATTAACCAAAAAACCAGATGTAGTTACCTTAGATTATCGTTTGCCAGATACTGATGGAGAAAGTTTATTGAAGAAAATAAAAGATTATGATGCCAATATTGAAGTTATTATAATTTCCGAACAAGAAGAAATTGAAACAGCTGTAGATTTATTAAAAGCAGGAGCTTACGATTATATTGTAAAATCAAAAGACATTAAAGACAGGTTAATAAATACCGTAAATCATATTAAGAAAAATGCTAAACTAAAAAACCAATTAGTAACACTACAAAAAGAGGTTCAAGGAAAATATGCTTTTGAAAAATCTATAATTGGAAACAGTGCTGCTTTAAAAAAAGTGTTTGAGCTTATTGCAAAAGCCACCGAAACCAATATAAGTGTAACCATAACTGGCGAAACAGGAACAGGTAAAGAATTGGTTTCAAAAGCTATACATTATAATTCTCCCAGAAAAGACAAACCTTTTGTTGCAGTAAATATGGCAGCTTTACCAGCTGAACTTATAGAAAGTGAACTTTTCGGACATGAAAGAGGTGCTTTTACTGGTGCCGATACCAGAAGAAAAGGAAAATTTGAAGAAGCTGGAGGTGGAACTTTATTTTTAGATGAAATTGGTGAAATGGATATGAACTTTCAGGCTAAACTTTTAAGAGTATTACAAGAAAAAGAAGTAACCAGAGTTGGCGGAAATGAAGTAATAAAAGTGAATTGCAGAATTATTGTTGCTACCAATAGAAACTTGCAAGAAGATGTAAAAAATGGCAAATTCAGAGAAGATTTATATTACAGACTTTTTGGTTTACCCATACATCTTCCTCCATTAAGAGAAAGAGATAACGACACCTTACTTTTAGCTAAATTTTTTATTGATGCTTTTTGTAAAGAAAATAGTATGGAGCCAAAAACTATTAGCGAAAATGCCAGAAAAAAGCTGCTTAGCTACAATTGGCCAGGAAATATCAGGGAGTTAAAATCCGTTGTAGAACTAGCTGTTGTAATGTCGTCAGGAAAAGAAATTACTGCCGATGATATTTCTCTAAGTACTAACGATGCGTTGCCAAATGTACTTACAGATGAAATGACCATGAGAGAATATGAAATTAGAATTGTAAATCATTACATGCAAAAATGTAACAACAACACCAAATTAGTTGCCGACAAACTTGGTATAGGACAAACTACTGTTTACCGCTTATTAAAAGAAGATAAAAAATCAAAATAACTATTAACCCAATTAAAACCTAACGCCATGAAAACACAAGAAAAATTAATCTACATTGTTGAAGACAGTAAAATTATTGCCGACATACTCGCTAAAGTTATAAGTTCCATTCCTAACACAAAAACAAAAGATTTTTGTAATGGAGAAAGTATGCTTAACGAACTTAATTATGAAATGCCCGATATGATTTTTTTAGATTATTACCTCTATGAAAATGGGAGAAAAATTAATAACAACTCTACCACTATGAATGGTGAGCAAGTTTTTAATGAAGTAATGAAAGTTAATCCAGATGTTCCTGTGGTACTGCTTACCGGTCTTGATGATTACAACATTATTGAAAAAATGAAAGCCAGTGGCATTTGTTGTGTCATCCACAAAGAAGTAGATGATATCTACAACTCAGTATTAGACTGTGTTCAAAAATACCTACCGCAAACTGTTTAGCATTTTCATTTTGAAAATCATTTCTTCATAATGGAAACTACCTAAGTTTCTCAACCAAAATAAACCACTGAATTTCAGTGGTTTATTTTTTACCCCCTCCCCATGGCACAAGAATGGAACAACCCTATTCGAACAATTAAAACTAATAGCCATGAAAACAATGAGAACAAAGAAAAAATTGAAGATTGTAATTGTTGAAGACAACTTATATTACAATAAAGCACTTACTCATTATTTAAATACATTGTGTAATTCGGCTGTTTATCCAGAATTTGATTTTGAGATAAAATCTTATCTAAATGCACACGATTGTATTGAAGAGTTAGAAGACGACACGAACATTATGGTGCTCGATTATTACTTAGAGAATGATGAAGAAGATGATATACTTACTGGTGCAGATATAGTTAAAGCAGCTAAAAAACACTGTCATAATTGTGAAATAATAATGATGAGTTCTCAGCAAAATGCACACACTACAAGTGAATTAATGAGACAAGGAGTTTATGACTATATAGATAAAACAGTAAACTCTAAAGATAGATTGGGAGCTGTTTTACAAAAACTGCTTACCAAAGAATTTAAAGAAGAACCAAAAGAATTAATATAAATCCAATAAAAATAAAAGAATAAATATGTTAAACCAAAAATTAGAAACCATGAAAACACAAGAAAAAAGTAACAACAAAATGCTTAAAAATGTATTACTATCATTTTTTATTGTAGCAGCCTTAGGGGCAACATTTTTTGCCTATAAACAATATGATGAAAATGTTCAGCTTCAGGAATTTTTTGAACACGAAAAACTTGCTATGGAAGAACATGTTCAGCAATCTTTCGATCAAATTGAAGCCAATTTAGCTCAAATTACAGCAACAGAAAACAACCTAAAATTCAACTTTGACGAAGGCAATATTGAAACTGGCACAACTCAAAAAGAAAGAATTCAGCAAGAAATTAACTTTATAGAACATTTAATTGCAGAAAACAAAAGAATTATTGATGACCTTAACAATCAGGTAACAGATAAAAACAAAAGACTAGCTTCTTTTGGTAAAAAAATAGCAGGACTCAATAAAAAAATTAAAAATTATGAGGCACAAACTGCCGAGCTGAAAAAAGCCAATGATTTACTTGCTAAAAGCTTAGAAGAGTTAACTGTTGAAAACAATTTCTTGAGTTTAGAAAACGAACACCAAAAGTTTTTGTTGGAAGATACCGAGAAAATAATTGCACAAAAAGATGATACCATTAACATGGCTTTTTATGTAACCGGTACTTTTGATGAATTAAAAGAATCAAAAATTATTGCTAAAGAAGGCGGAATTATAGGAATTAGAGCTACTAAAACATTGCAAGAAGATTTTGATCAAGGTGATTTTATACAAGTAGATAAACGAAATGTAAAAACCATTCCTGTTTACAGTAAAAAAGCCGAAATTATTACCAACCATCCAACAGATAGTTACGAGTTAATAGAGGAAGATGGTATAGTAAACTACATTAAAATTACTAACCCCGATTTATTTTGGGAAAAAAGTAAATTCTTAGTAATTGAAACCAAAGGAAGTAAGCAAGTAGATTTAGCCAACAAATAATCCTAATCTCCTTAATTTCACTAAAAAAACATCCCGAAACTTATAAGTTTCGGGATGTTTTTTTTTATTCCAGCTAGTCTAAAGAACAACTTTTTAAAGTATTTTTGGTATGTTTGGGGGTGGATTTGATGAAAATCAGATCTATTTTAAGTTAAATACAATATGAAAAAAAGCATTTTATTGATATTAACTATAGCATTTGTCTTTGGTTGTTCTGAAGATAATCAAACCATTAACCAGAAATTGATTGGAACTTGGAAGTTTGAAAACCGAACTGATTCTCAAGGAAATCAAATAGGTTCTATTCAAAACATCAAATTTACCTTTGAAACTTTAAATTTCCTTGGAAATGATGATGACAAACAATTAATAGGTACATGGACATTAATAGATTCGGTTCTAACTATTAAAGCAACAATAAAAGGTGAAGACCAATGGAATACCGAAGAATATCTAATTAGGAAAATTGATGATGACAAACTCATTTTTACCGAAAACAACCTTTCTAAAAATGAGTATTTCAATTTTACCAAAGTGAAATAAAATTCCTCCCCCCTCTATTTCGAGCATACACTTGGAACAATAACCACCTAAGCATAGCATTCTAGTTACTACCATTCATAACGCATTGTTTAATAATTAGCTTTTTCATTTTGAAAATAATTTTTCATTATTGAAAAAGTGGCACATCCTAAAAGAATAATAAATTATTGTATTTCAGTATTTTATAATCATCATGCCAAATTGGTATGTAGTTGGTTTTAAGATGAATCAAACCATAAAAACTAAAAAGTCATGAAAACAATGAAAATTTTATTCGCAGTATTAATGGCAGTTTTTGTAACTGCTAATGTAAACGCTCAGGACGGTGATAAAATACCTGATTTGGCAATTAATTCAACCAGCTATAAAACTGCCATTGGATTAAGAGCTGGAGAAACTTCTGGATTAACCATCAAACAATTTGTTGGTAGTAGTACAGCTTTAGAAGGAATTGTTGGTGTTTGGAGTCACGGATTAAGTGTTACCTTATTGTACGAAAAACATGTGCCTGCTTTTGATGTGGCTGGACTAAATTGGTACTATGGTGCTGGTGGTCATGTAGCTTTTGAAGCTGGTAGAAGATTAGTTTATTACAGAAACGACAGATATTACCGATATAATGATGGAAATATAGGTTTAGGAGTTGATGGTATTATAGGTATGGAATACAAAATCCCTTCTATTCCATTTGCTCTTAGTTTAGACCTGAAACCTTATATTGAAGTAATTTCTAACGGTAGAGTATGGACTTCATTAGATCCAGGATTAGGAATTAAAGTAACCTTTTAATAATCTTTTATGCAATTGAAAAAAATAAAAAGCTTGTTATTAACTCACCCCTAACCCCTCTCTTTAAAGAGAGGGAAATAAGTTATCGCAAGATAACTTTGAGGTGAGTCAAAAATAACTTTCAATAAAAAATCAAACAAATACACTAACAAATATTCATATAATAACCCTTAAAAATTTATAGCCATGAAAACAATGATAAGAATGTTCATACTAACCACACTAACAATCGGATTATTTATTGTTGGATGTACAAAAGATGAAATGAACAACGGAAAAATAATGGTAAAAATGACTGATGCTCCAGCAGATTTTACGGAAGTAAATGTTGAAGTACAAGAAATTCAGGTGCATTATGCCAATAATAATAACATTAATGGTTGGGTAACTTTAAATACCAATGCCGGAATTTATAACTTGCTCGATTTGCAAAATGATGTTTCAGTAGTAATTGTCGATCCTCAAGATTTATCTGTAGGAAAAATTACCCAAATGAGATTAATTTTAGGTCAACAAAATACTGTTGCAACAACAGATTCTATCTATCCTCTAAAATTATCTAGCCAAGATGAAACAGGGTTAAAAATTGTTACTCCATTTAATATAGTAGCCAATAAAACCATTAGTATTTTGGTAGATTTTGATGCTGAACAATCTGTTGTAGTTGAGGGTGATGGATCGTTTAGATTAAAACCAGTAATTAAAATAAAAAATGTTGAGTATTACTAAATAGTAACCTAGCTTTAATTTATTAATCCATAAAACTAAAATATCATGAACTATATAAGAATAATCATCTTGTTAGCTATTGTTAGTTTTACTTTTGGATGTAAAAAAGACGATTCTTTAACACCAAGCACGGGATATATTAAACCAGCAGATTTCTTGTCTAACAAAAAGTACAAAATGTTAATTGTAGAAATTAACTATGTACAAGGTTATATGCCAACTGAAGAAGCAGTAAATAACATGGTTAACTTTCTTTCAGCAAGATTAAAAAAACCTAAAGGAGTTAAAGTAACTATGAAAAGTATTCCTTCTCCAAGAAAATCATCTTTCTCTCATAGCGATGTTGTTTACTTGGAAAAAATGCACAGAAAACATTTTCCTTTGGGAGATATTTTAACTGCTCATATTTTGTTTTTAGATGCAGGTTACATTCAGGATACCGATAATACAAAATATTTAGGTATGGCTTATGGAGCAACATCTATGGCAATATTCCAAAAAACAGTTAGTGATTACTCTGGTGGAATTACACAACCTAGCAATGAGGTATTAGAAACAACAATTATCAACCACGAGTTTGGTCATGTATTGGGGTTAGTAAACAATGGAACTTCTATGCAAACCAATCATCAGGATACCAACCACGGACATCATTGCAATAATGAACAATGCTTAATGTACTATGCTACAGAAACCACCGATATTATTGGCAACTTAGTTGGAGGAAATATTCCTGATTTAGACCAAAATTGTATTACTGATTTAAAAAATAATGGCGGCAAGTAGAGAAAAACGCTTGGATGGATTGTAATTGCCATCCAAGCGTTTTTAATTTAATAAATCTTTCAACCAACCTTCTTTATTTTCATTATCCTCCCTCCCTGAATTCAAAAATTCATTTAAATTCAAATTAAAGTAAATGTTATATTTTAAGTGGAACAAAAAAAACATTTGCTTTCTATGGTTAAAATTTTATACATTTGCTTACCCTTTTGTTAATTATTTATAAATCATTGATATGAAACTTTTAAAACCATTAATTCTATTTTTTAACCTTATAATAATTGGTTCTACCTTTTTATTTGCTCAAACTACAGCGAGCACTCAACAAGAAATAACTACCATGTATTATTACGATTTTTCTGGAGAATTACCTGCCTCAACCATATCTCAAATAGAAGCAGAAGTTAATCAGTTAGTAAATGTTTCTGAGGCTAAAATAAAATATAAAGAAGAAAAACAATTAGGTCAGTTAGTGGTAATTGTAAAAGAAAAACCTAGAAAATCTGAAGGAGATATACTTTTTCAGCCTACCGATTTAAAAAAAATTATTTCTAAGCACGGTTTAATGCCAAAAGAAATAAAGTTTGAAACTATTAAACCTTAGTCCTTATTTATGAAAGTCTTTAAAATATTTATACTATTTACAATTGTAGTTGTAAGCAATAATTTATTTGCTCAGGCAGATAATTGTTCTTTTGCTACCTCTATAAGTGTTACTACTAACTGTTCTTCTCCAACATCAGGAACTACTATTGGAGCAACCCAAAATATACCGGGTTGTGTAGGTAATGCCGATGATGATGTTTGGTATCAATTTGTTGCCACCAACACCTCTCATCAAATTGTTGTTGTTCCTAGTGCTACTATGGATCCTGTAGTGCAATTATTTTCTAATGTTTGTTCTTCATTAACTTCCATGTCGTGTATGGATCAGGGGTTTAATGGGCAAACAGAAACCATAAATGCAACTGGTTTAACCATAGGAAACACTTACAGGATAAGAGTTTATCATTATGGCGTAGGTTCGGGTTCGGGAACTTTTACCATTTGTGTTACCAATCCTCCTCCTGCTCCTAGTAATGATAACTGCGTAAATGCTATAAATTTATTAGTAAACACCACCTGTATAAACACAAGTGCCACTTCGGTTGGTGCTACACAATCTATGTCTGGTTGCACAGGAAATGCTGATGATGATGTTTGGTTTAGCTTTACAGCAGTTAATTCAACAGCAACTATTACAGTAAATCCTTCTTTATTGATGGATCCTGTATTAGAATTATTTACTGGAACAGGTTGTGGAGGGTTAAGCTCAATACAATGTGAAGATGTAGGATTTATAAATGGTAATGAAGTGATAAATGCTGTTGGATTAAACCCTGGAAACACTTATTTTGTTAGAGTTTATGATTTTTATGGAGGAGGTGGTTTTCCTTTTGATATTTGTATTACAGGGCCTGCTGCTTCTACTATCCCTACAAATGATGAACCTTGTAACGCTATAGCTTTGCCAGCTGTTAATTCGGATTGTAACTTTTTACAATTTACCACAGTAGGTGCCACCGCATCTATGGGGGTTCCAACTCCATCGGCTTGTGCTGGTGGTTCAGCTCCTCAGCAAGGCGGGTTTGGAGCTGGTAGTGCTGATGTTTGGTTTAGTGTGGTTGCTCCTGCAAATGGTCAGATTTCTATTACCACTCAATTTAACTTTGGTATTAATGATGGCGTTATGGCTTTGTATAGTGGAACCTGTGGTAGTCTATCGCAAATAGCTTGTTCTGATGATTATAACTATCCAGGAACAGGAAACGACTTTAAACCTTTTATCACTGCAACAGGGTTAACTCCAGGGGTAACTTATTATATAAGGTATTGGGGATTTGGAACCTCAACTGGTGATTTCGGAATATGTGTAGCTTCTCCTGTTAATGATTTTTGTTCTACAGCGTTATATATTTGTGATTTGAATGGATATAGCGGAACAACTAGTGCTGCTTACACTCCAGATAGACCTTGTAATATGAGAGGGAATGCAGAGCAAAACAACCCTCCAACTTATACCTACACACCTGGCACAAACACCGGTGGTATTTTTGGACAAGGAGGTCCATGGGGAACAGGTTCTCCTGCTTTTGATGTTAGAATTGATAATAATTCTTGGATTAGGTTTACTGCTGGAAATACAACAGCTATTCTTAATGTTGCTATAAATAATTGCTGGATTGGTAACTACCCTTCTGGAGGAATTCAGATGCAAATTTTTGAGGCAACTAACTGTTGTAATTTCACTCCCGTTTCTAATTTTGAAGAAAGCTCTACCAGTTTTACTATTACTGCTAATAACCTTACTATTGGTAATGATTATTACTTAATGATAGACGGATATGCCGGAGATATTTGTAGTTATACTATTACCGCCAACTCAGGTATTCAATTTCCGGATATTATAGTTCCCAGACCTACTATTTGTTTTGGTGATACCACTACCTTGTTTGGTCCTGCCTTAGCTTCCTCTTACCTATGGATGCCCGGTGGAGATACTACTCAAAACATTACCGTACAACCATCAACCACCACTACTTACACTCTAGTTGTGGAAGGCGTTTGCGGAAACAAACAAACCATGACTAAAACCATTACGGTAAATCCAAATCCCACCATTCAAATTAACAATGGTAACCCTGTAAGTGTTTGTAATGGCTCAACTGCAACTTTAACTGCTTCAGGTGGGAACACTTATATTTGGAACGATAACAGTACTAACAACCCTAGAAATGTTAACCCTGCCACTCCAACTACTTATTGGGTTGAAGGAACAGATGTTAATGGCTGTGTGGGTTATGACACAACCACTGTTCAAATTTTAACACAACCTACTGCCAATATTACTGCTAACGACACCAGTATTTGTGTTGGTGATAGCATAGTGCTGTATGCTTCAGGTGGCGGATCTTATACTTGGAGCAATAATTCCACGTTAGATTCTACAGTCGTTTCTCCAACAACAACTACCTCTTATTGGGTAGCTGTTGATGTTGGTGGATGTACCGATACTGCTACATTTACAGTTACAGTCCATCCGTTACCTACTCCAACTATTTCTGGGAATACCACCATTTGTGTGGGAGACTCTACTACACTTACTGCAAGTGGAGGTACTAGTTATTTATGGAATACTTCAGCTACATCATCAACAATAACTGTTCAACCAACAACTAACACTACTTATAGCGTAATTATTACCAATGCTAATGGTTGTTTTGATTCTACAAGCGAAACAGTAACTGTAAATCCACTGCCTAACATTACCATTACTGGAAATGATTCTATTTGTTTAGGAAGTTCTGCAACTCTAACAGCTACAGGAGCAGCTTCTTATGTTTGGAGTAATAATGCTACTTTACCTTCTACAACAGTTTCTCCAACAATTACCACCACTTATACCGTTGTAGGAACAAGTTCTTTTGGATGTATAGACTCAGTTCAGCACACCGTAAATTTAATTCCTCAGCCGGTAGCCTCCATTACAGGAATTAACATTATTTGTGATGGTGAAACTACTCAACTTACAGCAACTGGTGGAGGTTCTTATTTATGGAGTACCACTGATACAACTTCTACCATAAGTGTTATGCCTAATGATACTACAATTTATACTGTTATAGTTACCTCTAACGGGTGTATAGATAGTAGTTCATATACTGTTCAGGTAAAACCATTACCCACTATTAATGCTTTTTCAGATACAACTATTATGTTAGGTCAATCTGCTAATATAACCGCTCAAGGTACAGCTCCTTTTCTTTGGTCGCCTAATGATAATTTATCATGTACAACTTGTGCAAATCCAATTGCTAATCCAAAAACAACCACTACCTACTGCGTTGAAACACAAAAAGACGGCTGTTTTAACTCAGCTTGTGTAACGGTTTATGTAGATGAAACTTGCGGAGAAGTTTATGTCCCTAATGCTTTCTCACCCAATGGTGATGGTAATAATGATTGTTTAAAAGTATATAGCAACTGTTTATCAGAAGTATTGTTTAGAGTTTACTCTCGTTGGGGTGCTTTAATTTATGAAACGGAAGATATCAATGGTTGTTGGGATGGATTTTACAACGGTACGTACCTGAACTCTGGAGTTTATGTTTACACGGTTCAAGCCAAACTAATTAACGGTGAAGAAATTGAGCTGAAAGGAGATGTTACCATTTTTAAATAAATATTAAAGAAAAAACAAATGTATAAACTAACAATACTTCTACTCCTTTGTTTTACGAGCAGTTTATTTGCTCAAGATATTCACTTAAGTCAAACGCACATGACTCCCTTACTGGTTAATCCTGCTAATGCTGGTTCAGAATATACCATACGAGGAATTTTGAACTACCGTAGCCAATGGGGAAGTGTTACTACTCCTTTTAATACCATGATGGCAAGTTTTGATATGCGTTTTAAACCTAAAAAAGATACTAAAAAAGGTTATTTTGCAGGAGGAATTTACTTTTTTAATGATGAAGCTGGAGAATCTCAAACAAAAACCACTCAAGTTAATCTAAGTGTAGCATATCATGTAAATATTAATGATAAAAATACGCTTGGGTTAGGAGTTCAGGGAGGATATTTTCAACGCTCCACTTCTATTGCTTCGCTTAAATGGGGAAGCCAGTTTGATGGTTTTCAGTTTAACCCTACCCTTACGTCAAACGAAGGTAATGGTAGTAATAACTTGTCTTTTGGTACTACCGATTATACCTCGGGAATTGTTTGGACTTACAGAAACGATGAAAATTACCTATCTGGAAAAAAATTGCTGATAAACAGTGGTATTTCTATGCACCACTTAACCAAACCCGATTTTGAGTTTCAGAATGTTTTTGCCGACCAACTACACTACCGTTGGATATGGCATGCCAATGCAATTATTGGTTTAAACCCTAAATTTACCGTTTTGCCTTACCTATTCTATTCCCGACAAGGAGCTATAAATGAAATAATGTTTGGTTCTAATGTGTTGTACAAATTTAAAGAAGAATCTAAATACACGCAAAATGTAAAAGGAATGGCAATGGGTGGAGGTTTATTTTACAGATGGCAAGATGCAGTAGTAGCAATGATTTCTTTTGAATTCGATAACTACAACATTACTTTTAGTTATGATATAAATACCTCTTCGTTAAACAATGCATCGGGTGGACAAGGTGCTTATGAAATAGCTCTTAGATATGTTTATCCTAACCCGTTTGGAGGTGTAAAAAGCAAAGCAAGATTTAATTAATAACTATTATTGTTTTCTATAGCTAAAGATAATAAGCTAAACTTCTAACTCAATTCCAACATTCTATTAACTGACTTAAGGGCTTTTAGTCTAGTTTCTTCAGGCACAAAAATTTCGGGTTGCAGATGAACTAAACTGGCATGAATTTTTTCTAATGTATTTAGTTTCATGTAAGGACATTCGCTGCAAGCACAAGTATTATTAGTTACTGCCGGAGCAGGAATTAATTTTTTATGAGGAACTGCTTGTTTCATTTTATGGATAATCCCAACTTCTGTTGCTACAATAAATTCTGTTGCGTCATCTTCTTCAACAAACTTTAATAAAGCAGTTGTAGAACCTACAAAATCGGCATCGTTCAGCACCACTTCCTGACATTCGGGATGAGCAATTAATTTAGCATTAGGATATTTTCCTTGCAACAGTTTCAATTTATCGGCAGAGATTTCAATATGCACCTCACAAGCACCATCCCACAACACCATTTCTCTACCTGTCTTTTTCTGCACGTATTTCCCTAAGTTAATGTCGGGAGCAAAAATAATTTTGGCGTCTTTTGGCAGACTATCCACAATTTTAACGGCATTAGAAGAAGTACAAATAATATCGCTCAGTGCTTTTATTTCTGCGGAGCAATTGATATAACTGATTACCGTATGGTCGGGATATTGTTTTAAAAAGGCTTCAAATTTATCTGTTGGTGCAGAATCTGCCAAGGAGCAACCCGCATTTAAATCTGGGATAATTACTTTTTTAGTCGGATTTAAAATTTTAGCGGTTTCGCCCATAAAATGTACCCCCGCAAAAAGTATTACATCGGCATCGGTTTTAGCTGCTTCTTGTGCCAATCCTAGGCTATCTCCAATATAGTCGGCAATATCCTGAATTTCTTCTTGTTGGTAATAATGTGCTAAAATAACTGCATTTTTCTCTTTTTTTAATAGAGCAATTTCTTCGGTCAGCTTTTTTTCTTTAGCTATTTCTGCTGTAACAAACCCTTGTTCTTTTACTTGTTCAATAATATCCATAATAAATTTATTAAATGGTCATAGAGAAAATTCTTGTTGTTGGTTGCTTCCTAATTAAATGTAAATCGAATGCCATACATACATTCCTAACAAATGGTCGAGCTTTTTCTGGCAATTGCAATCCGTTTTCGGTAAAAACTACCAAACCGTCACTTTCCATTTCTTTTAAACGTTCAATACAAGCTTCCAACTCCGGAAACTGCATTGCTTCATCTTCCCAAGATGTTTCAAAATGACACATAATATTTAAAATATGTTTCCTGATAACTAAATCTTCATCCGACAATAAATGTCCTCTAAAAATTGGAATTAAGCCTTTATTTACCGTATCTTGATATTCTTCAACCGTTTTTAGATTTTGAGCAAAACTGTACCAAGAATCGCTAATAGAACTCATTCCTAATCCTATCATTAATTGCGTTTTAGATGCAGTATAACCCATGAAGTTTCGGTGTAAGCTTTTATTCTCCATGGCTTTATGCATACTGTCTGTTGGTAATGCAAAATGATCCATACCTATTTCCACATAACCCAAATCGCCTAATAATTGCTTACCGGTTTCGTACAACACTCTTTTTTCTTCGGCTGTAGGCAAATCGTTTTCATCGTAGCCTCTCTGCCCTACTCCTTTAATCCACGGCACATGGGCATAACTGTAAAAAGCGATTCTGTCGGGCTTTAATATTTTGGTTTTGTTAATGGTATCAATAATTCCCTCTTTGGTTTGGTGCGGCAAGCCAAATACTAAATCGTGACTAATAGAATTGTAGCCTATTTTACGAGCATTTAGCGTTGCTGCTTCAACTTTTTCGTAAGGCTGAATTCTATTAATGGTTTTTTGTACTTTTTCATCATAATCTTGCACGCCAAAACTGCAACGCTTAAAGCCTAGGTTGTATAAAGTTTCTAAATGCTCATAAGTAGTATTATTGGGATGTCCTTCAAAACTGAATTCATATTCTTCACATTTTTCGGCACGTTGTAAAATTCCATTTATCAATTTAGCCAAGTTTTCAGGACTAAAAAAAGTAGGTGTTCCGCCACCCAAATGTATTTCTTTTATGCGTGGCTTTTCTTGCAACACATCACAATACAATTCCCACTCTTTTAAAACCGTATCAATATAAGGTTCTTCAACACCGTGTTGCTTAGTAATTCGCTTGTGGCAACCACAAAAAGTACATAGTTTTTCGCAAAATGGTAAGTGAATGTACAAGCTTATTCCTTCAGTAGCATTAGACTCATCGAAAGCACGTTTCATGGTGCTTATCCAATCGTTGTAAGCAATTCCTTCTTCGTTCCAAAATGGTACGGTTGGATAACTGGTATATCGTGGCCCGGCAATGTTGTATTTCTGTATTAAATTCTTATTAATCATAAAGTTTAGTTTTGAGCTAATATTTTTTCGCCCATTTTTTTGGCAAATTCTCTAATTTCTTCAGCCGTAGCAGTATCGCTTGTTGCTCTTTCGTAAGTATCGCTCATGGTAATCATACTTTGAAAGAAGAAGTGTTTCATTTCATCAATCATCATGTCTTTCGTCCATAAATCTATACGCAAAGTATTGTTTTCTTTAGCATCCCAAAGACTCATCATAAAAGCTTTGCATTCGCTAGAAGCATCTTGCATATCATCTTTAGAGTTCCAGGTAATTTTTTGTGGAACATGATTTTCATCTAAACTTACTTTAATGTTTATTTCAGATTGTTTCATATGTAGATGTTTATTGTTTTATAATATTTTTCTTGATGACTATAAGTCATCGCTATTAAATTACGCTCCGTTGGAGCTTTTGTTTTATACTCTTTTTTCAACTCACCCCCAAGTAATCTTTCGATAACTTCTCCCCTTCTCTTTAAAGAGAGAGGGCAAGGGGAGTGTTATTTAATCATTCTCCTCTATACCAACTTTATCTTGTCATAGATGCTTTATGCATTTACATTAAGGTTTGTATTTTGATTTGGTCAGTATTTTTTGAAAGTCTTTTTCCTGCATTAATTCAGGAATGGTTACTTCTAAATTTTTTTTCATGTATGCTTTTACAATTTGCCATCCTAAATAATGTCCTATTCTTCCGGGAGAACCTTCAGGAAAACCTTGAGTAAAAGGAGCTTCTCCCATAAACTTTATAATTTGGCTGTTTTCTTTGGTGTAGAGCAACTCATTGTCCATAAAATAAAACCAAATTTCTTTTCTATTGTTTTCGCACCAATCGAATTGTTCTTGAGAATAATTAATTTTTTTAGCGTCTTTTTCATTAGGAATAAGGGCATCCAACATATAAATTATTTTTCCTTGATGTATCATTTCTTCCATTAAATTTGGCTGAGTAATGGGCATTTCAAATTCTGTAGAAACCCATCCTAACAAAACACTTGGTACTAAATATTCTGGAGCCATTAGCATACTTTTATACTGTGGTAAGCCTAACTGAGCATAAGCTTTATAATCTGTCCCTAAAAACATATCCAAGCCAATTCCTAAATAATCTTTCCCTGTAGCGATGGCATAATTAAATCCAGAAACATAGGTAATTATAGTGGGCACTTTTTCATTAGGAAAGTAGTATTTATAATGCTTAAAAGCTTCTGCTAGCTCTTTTTGGTAAGGAGAAAAATTGGGAAATTGTTTTTGCACATCTGCATAAACATCTCTAATACCTGGGTCGGTTCTAAAAGCATTTAACTGGAAGTTAAAATCTCCTCTTCTAGCATCTCCAATATTGATAATTTGGTTGGTAAAATCATCAAAAAAAGGCTGATAGTTTTGGGCTATAGCATCAATTTCATCATTGGTAAGTTTATCTTCATTTTGAAACAACTCTTTTTCAAAAGCTTTTACTTCTAATTCCAACTCAACATGTGAAACATCAATATCTAAGGGGTTTTCTGTACATGAAGACAAACTGAAAGCAAACAACAAGGCTACAAAATTAATACTCGAAAAAATGCTATATCTGATTATTTTCAACATGTGGGTTTAATCTTATAATATTTGTATAAATTTGTAAATCAATATTAACATCTAAGTTAAAGAAAATGAAAAAAGCAAAGTTACTTACTTTAATACTATTTATAGGAATTATTACCAAGCTTTCTGCACAAGAAAGTGAAGATAGAAGTTTTAGATTTGGATTACATTTCTCGCCCAATATTGCATGGCTAAACCCTTCTTCTGATGGATATGAAAAAAATGGTTCTTCCTTAGGTTTTTCTTACGGATTGTCTGCTGAATTTTTCTTAGCAAAAAATTACTTGTTTTCTACTGGATTAACATTAAATAAACTAGGTGGAAACTTGTCTTATGTAGATTATTTTCATGATAAAGATAATAATGTTTTTCTATTGTCACAAATAGACCAATCTTACGATATTAAATACATAGAAATTCCATTTACTTTAAAGTTACGTACCAACGAAATTGGTTATATGACTTATTACGGAAATTTTGGAGTAAAAACAGGATTTAACTATAGTTCTAATGGTGATTTTGACTATAAAAATGTGAGTGGTGGAATTTCAAGAAGTAATGTAGATATTAAAGATGATATTAAATTTTTTAATGCATGGTTAGTAGTAGGAATTGGTGCAGAATATAGTATTTCTGGAAATACTGCCGTAATGTTTGGGATTACTTTCAATAATGGATTCTTAAATACATTAGATAATAAATTAATTGATACAGATGGTAATAATGTTCCTATACAAAATGCAGACGGAACTCCAAAATACAAAAGTAAATCTGCTAACGCTACCCTTAATTACTTTTCTTTAGATTTAGGTATCTATTTTTAACACCTGAGCATGATTAATTTTGAAAAAACGGTTACCCATATTGTTAATTGGTTGAAACAATATGCAGAGAATGCACACGCTAAAGGTTTTGTTGTTGGTATTTCTGGAGGAATAGATTCTGCCGTAACTTCTAGCTTAGCAGCCCTTACCAAACTGCCAGTTTTGTGTTTGGAAATGCCTATTTATCAACACGAAAGTCAAGTTGATAGAGCAATAAAACACATCAATCAGTTAAAAGAAACATATCCTAATGTAAGTACTGTAAAAACGGACTTAACCCCAGTTTTTGATAGTTTTTTAACCGCTCTTTCTACCAATAAAGACAATAAATCGGAAGCATTGGCATTAGCTAATTTAAGAGCTAGAATGCGAATGACTACCCTATATTACCACGCTCAAAAAAATGGTTTTTTAGTAGTGGGTACTGGCAATAAAATTGAAGATTTTGGTGTTGGTTTTTATACCAAATATGGTGATGGTGGCGTAGATATTAGTCCCATTGCTGATTTAACAAAAACAGAAGTGTATGCGTTGGGAGAAGTTTTAGGTGTAAATAAGGAAATTATGGTTGCTCCTCCAACTGATGGACTTTGGGGAGATGAAAGAACCGATGAAGACCAAATTGGCGCTTCTTATCCCGAATTAGAATGGGCTATGGATTTTGTGAATACTAATTCAACAGAAACTAATCTAACTAATAGACAAAAAGAAGTGCTGACTATCTACAAAAAACTAAATGCAGCTAATCAGCACAAAATGAATCCTATTCCGGTTTGTATAATTCCTAAAAAATTAAAAAGTTAATTTTGGGTAATTAATGTGTTTTCATTCTTATAATTTTTTAATACTTTTAAAGTAAAAACCTTTCTTTTCGTTGTACTTAATTATTGCAACAGGAAAATCAAATTCTTTCTCATTTATCTCATTATCAGAGATTTTAACTAATTCAATTTTAAATTCATAAGGTTCAGATGTTTTACTAGTATTGGTTTCTACAATTATTCTTTTAGTATAATATCCGATTTTAGTTAACTCTAAAGTGTAATGTTTATTATTTTGTAAGTTAATATTGAATTTTTTAGAAGATAAATTACTCACTACTGTAAGCTTCCCCAAAAATAGTACAGTTTAAAAGTAGAAAAAACATTAATTTTAA